>NZ_JBALMO010000050.1:0-13186 GCF_036963345.1 Bacillus sp. JJ722 | reverse complement strand
CGAAGTCCACTAGGAGCTGAGCGCTGGAGCTAGACACCGTGCAAAATTATATACTTTCTATCTTATGAGAAAAGCCCTAAAGCAAAGCTTTAGGGCTTTTTAAGTATTATATTTCATGCTTAACAGAAATATGTCCTGTTTTAGTATCTGCGAACAGCTTCATAGTATCAAGCTGTTCGTTTTCAAATTTTAATATCTTTTGAATGACTTCTTTCTTCTCATCAATTACCTTCATTCCTTGCACATCAACATGTAAACCACCTAGATTAGCTCGAACTTCTCCAGCGACTGCAAGAGTGCTTGGAACCGTAATATTAATGGAACCTGAAGTAGATTTTATTTGTAGATTTTTAGCTTCATTATTAAAGTTCTCTACAAAGATTGCGCCATTAAATGTTTCTAATTCAGCGAACTGGAATGTTCCTTTTGTTTTGACAGTACCATTAATAGCTTCACAATCTAGCTTTGTAATATTGAAGTCAGTCAATTCAATGTTACCATTTACTGTATCGATTTCCGTATCTTCACTTGAGACACCATTCAAAATAATTTTCCCATTTGCAGTCTTAATTTTCAACTTATCTACCGCTAATGTATCTGCTGAAATGGCACCATTAAATAAGCGCAAGCGCATCTTATTGTACTGAGATTTAGGAAGATATACTTTACTGTTTACCTTCATCCATTTCTGCCCTATCATGTAGTACAGTTTCGAATCTCTTACATCAAACATCACTTCTTCAAGTAACATTTTTCTTGCATCTGCATCGTTTTCTGTACGATATACTTTCGCATCACATTCTACTTTTACACCTTCTTGATCCCATGGTATAAGATCAACATTACCGTGTGCCACTTCAATATTCACATCATTGAAAGATGCATCAGGCAAATGGAAGATATGGGTAATATCTGTACTCTTCGAGAAATCAAAATCTAACTCTTTCACTTTCGTTACTAAATGATCAACAAAATCTAAAATCATATCTTTTGCTGATGCTACCTTCTTTTCAGTGGACTGTTGTTTCTCTTCTTCATTTGCAACTACAACTGTAGATAATTCATTCATCATTTCTTCTTCTTTATCGCTCTTTGTTTGCTGTTCTTTTTCTAATAGTTCGAGCAATGTAAGAGCTTCTGCGGCAGTGATTTTTCCCGCCTCCACCAAATTTAATATACGCTTTTTCTCTTCGTTCATCATAAATCCTCCATTCATTATTAAAGAATTAATTGATTAGCAACTTCACACCTCTAACTAAATTCCAAATAAAAATAATTAAACTTGCGATTCCAAAAACAACAAATGTTGTTAATAATAAGATAGGTAATTCCGTTGTTTGTGATAAATCATAAAATGCTGCCAGGAATACAAGTGGAATAAATAATGCCGGTATTACATGAGATATCAAACTTGATTTAGCATGCTTTTTCACAAATGAATCATCACTTGCAAAATAAATAATAATTGGAACAATAAATGGTGCAAACAATACACTGAAATAGCAAATAGCTGATAACACTTTATTAGAGTCCAATCTCCATTCACTCCCTATTTTTTTCTGTTATCAAGTATTACGACCATTCACCAAAAAAGTTTCATTACATTCTCTCAATTTTTGTAATTTCATTAAAAAACAAACTACTATAAGGTATACCCAAAAGTAATAATCCTAAGCACAAAAGTCACTATCAACGATATATGTTTGCAAAAGTGATTTTAGTATTTTTTTTCAAAAGAAAAAAAAGAGTATTTCAGCAGAGATGAATACTCTTCTGAAATACTCTTTTCGATTTTATATGATATTACACATTTGCTTTTTCTTGAACGAGTTCTTTCATACGGATTCGATCCCGTTCAAGAATTGGTTTCAAATACTTAGCTGTATGCGATTCTTTTACTTCAATAACTTCCTCTGGTGTACCAGTAGCGATAATTGTGCCACCTTTTGCTCCACCTTCTGGTCCTAAATCGATAATATAATCAGCTGCTTTAATCACATCTAAATTATGTTCAATGACAAGAACAGTATCACCATTCTCAACTAATCGTTGCAGAACTACAAGAAGTCGAGATATATCATCTACATGTAATCCCGTTGTCGGCTCATCCAAAATATACAATGAACGACCAGTTGAACGACGATGAAGTTCAGATGCAAGCTTAACACGTTGCGCTTCTCCACCTGATAATGTGGTCGCTGGCTGGCCTAATGTAATATAGCCTAAACCAACATCGCTTAACGTTTGTAATTTACGAGCAATCTTAGGGATATTTTCAAAGAATACTACTGAATCTTCTACCGTCATCTCTAGAATTTCAGCAATATTCTTACCTTTATAATTCACTTCTAGAGTCTCACGATTATAACGTTTGCCATGACACACTTCACACGGGACATATACATCAGGTAAGAAGTGCATTTCGATTTTAATAATTCCATCACCACGGCATGCTTCACAACGACCGCCCTTCACATTAAAGCTAAAGCGGCCTTTCTTATAGCCTCTTACTTTAGCTTCATTCGTGGAAGCAAACACATCACGAACATCATCAAATACACTCGTATATGTAGCTGGGTTTGATCTTGGTGTTCGACCAATTGGCGATTGATCAATATCAATTACTTTATCTAAATGCTCAATACCTAAAATTTCTTTATGTTGACCAGGTTTGATTTTGGCACGATTTAATTTCTGTGCAAGTGATTTATGCAGAATTTCATTAATCAATGTACTCTTACCAGAACCAGAAACACCGGTAACGGAAATAAACATCCCCAACGGAATTTTGGCATTTACATTCTTTAAATTATTTTCCTTCGCACCTTTAATCTCAAGATAACGACCGTCTGCTTTGCGACGTTCATTTGGTAGCGGGATAAATTTCTTTCCTGATAGATACTGTCCTGTAAGAGAATTAGGATCATTCATTACTTCTTTAGGCGTACCTTGAGAAATAATGGTACCTCCATGAACACCCGCTCCAGGTCCTACATCGATTAAATAATCAGCTGCAAGCATCGTATCTTCATCATGTTCAACGACAATTAACGTATTTCCTATATCACGCATATTTTGCAGCGTACTAATCAATCGATCATTATCACGTTGATGTAATCCAATGGATGGCTCATCCAATATGTAAAGAACACCTGTTAATCGTGATCCGATTTGAGTAGCTAAACGAATACGTTGCGCTTCTCCTCCGGATAAAGTTCCTGCTGCACGATGCAAGGTTAAATATTCCAATCCAACATTTGAAAGAAAACCTAGTCGTTCCTTAATTTCTCGTAAAATTAAAGTAGCAATCTTCATTTCTTTCTCTGTTAAATCTAAGTTATTGAATACTTCTAATGCATCTTCAATTGAAAGAGAAGTGATTTTCCCAACATGTTCGCCATTAATTAAGACAGCTAATGCCTCTTTCTTTAAACGGTACCCTTTACAAGTAGGACATTTATGTTCTGCCATATACTTCTCCATTTGTTCACGAACATAATCGGACGAAGTTTCTTTAAAACGACGCTCTACATTGCGAATAACACCTTCGAATTCAATATTTCCTTCTCGCACTTGTCCAAAATCATTTTCATAACGGAAATAAATTTGTTCCTTCCCAGAGCCATAAAGAATCTTATCCATTAAAGAACCTGGAATATCCTTCACAGGCATATCCATATCAACACCATAATGATTCGCAACTGCCTCAAGCAATTGTGGATAATATTGCGAGCTAATTGATTCCCAAGGAGCTAGCGCATTTTCACGTAAACTTAAGTTTCTATTAGGCATTACTAATTCAAGGTCCACCTCTAGCTTAGAACCTAAACCATCACAGCTTGGACAAGCTCCAAATGGACTATTGAAAGAAAACATACGCGGCTCAAGGTTTTCAATTGAGAAACCACATAATGGACAGGCATGATGTTCACTAAATAACAGTTCTTCTTCACCGATCACATCAATAATGACTTTACCATCGCCTAATTTCAAAGCACTTTCAAGAGAATCAGCAAGTCGTGCCTCCACACCATCTTTAATAACGATACGGTCAATAATAACTTCGATATCGTGTTTTTTATTCTTCTCTAACTCTATTTCATCGCCAACATCATACATTTCACCGTCGACACGCACACGAACATAACCTTGCTTCTTAATATCTTCAAATACTTTCACATGTGTTCCTTTTCGACCAGAAACAACAGGAGCTAATACTTGTAATTTCGTACGTTCAGGATTCTCCATAATACGATCTACCATTTGTTCAATCGTTTGAGACGATATTTCAATATTATGATTAGGGCATGTTGGTCTCCCTACACGAGCATACAAAAGCCGTAAATAATCATAAATTTCTGTTACTGTACCAACTGTAGAACGTGGGTTACGACTTGTCGTTTTTTGATCAATTGATATAGCAGGTGACAAGCCTTCAATCGTATCTACATCCGGTTTATCCATTTGTCCTAAAAATTGACGAGCATAAGCAGACAAAGATTCAACATATCTTCGTTGTCCTTCCGCATAAATCGTATCAAAAGCTAAAGACGATTTACCCGAGCCAGATAAACCAGTTAAAACAACTAGCTTATCACGTGGGATGGTGACATCAATATTTTTCAGATTATGGACTCTTGCTCCTTTTATTTCGATTTTATCCAATGCCATTTGTTAGTCACCCTTCCGATTTCAACTCTAAAATTAGGTCACGCAATTCGGCAGCACGTTCGAAATTCAATGCTTTTGCTGCTTCTTTCATTTCTTGTTCCATTTCTGAAATGACCTTTTCTCGTTCTTTTTTCGTTAATTTATCTAGTTTAACACTTACTTCATAATGATCTTGGTCCTCAGCCACATGCGTAGCTCTAATCGCTTGACGTATATCTTTTTGAATCGTAGTTGGTACGATACCATGTTTTTCGTTATGCGCTTCTTGAATGGATCGACGACGTTTTGTTTCTGTAATTGCTATATTCATTGAATTTGTTATTTTATCTGCATACATAATAACACGGCCATGTGCATTTCGCGCTGCACGACCAATCGTTTGAATAAGTGATCTTTCAGAGCGCAGGAAACCTTCCTTATCCGCATCTAAGATAGCAATCAAAGATACTTCTGGAATATCTAAGCCTTCTCGCAATAAGTTAATTCCGACTAAGACATCGTACTTCCCTAGTCGTAAATCGCGAATAATATCGATACGTTCTAATGTTTTCACTTCTGAATGTAAGTATTGTACTTTAATGCCGATTTCCTTGAGATAATTTGTTAAGTCTTCAGACATTTTCTTCGTTAAGGTTGTAATCAACACACGCTCATTTTGTTTAATACAATCTTGAATCTCACCTATTAAGTCATCTATCTGACCTTGTATTGGACGAATTTCAATAGGTGGATCAAGCAAGCCTGTCGGACGAATGATTTGTTCAATCATCTCTGGGCAGTGTTCAAGCTCATACGGCCCTGGAGTTGCGGATACAAAGATAGCTTGATGAACTTTCTCATTAAATTCATCGAACTGTAACGGTCGATTATCCTTCGCCGAAGGCAAACGGAAACCATGATCAACAAGGACTTGTTTACGTGCTTGATCTCCATTAAACATACCTCTTACTTGCGGCAATGTTACGTGCGACTCATCTACAACAAGTAAGAAATCTTCTGGGAAGTAATCAAGTAATGTATAAGGCGTTGCCCCAGCCGGTCTCAATGTTAAATGACGTGAGTAGTTTTCGATTCCAGAACAGAATCCCATTTCACGCATCATTTCTAAATCATAACGTGTTCTTTGCTCTAGACGCTGCGCTTCAAGCAACTTACCTTTTTCTCTAAACTCAGCTAGTTGTTCTTCCAGTTCTACTTCAATATTTCCAATAGCAATCTTCATCTTTTCTTCGCGCGTTACGAAGTGGGATGCAGGGAAGATTGCCACATGCTCACGTTCAGCTAGTACTTCACCAGTTAATGAATCCACTTCTCTAATTCTGTCAATCTCGTCACCGAAGAATTCAATACGAATACATTGCTCATCTCTTGATGCTGGGAAGATTTCTACAACATCACCACGAACGCGGAACGTTCCACGTTTGAAATCAATATCATTACGCTCATATTGAACATCTACGAGTTTACGTAGTAGTGCATTTCGTTCAATTTCCATTCCTGTGCGTAATGAAACTACTAACTCGCTATATTCTTCTGGCGAACCTAAACCATAAATACACGAAACACTGGCAATAATAATGACATCTTTTCTTTCAAAAAGAGATGATGTAGCTGAATGTCGCAGTTTATCAATCTCATCGTTTATCGAAGCATCCTTCTCAATGAAAGTATCGGTTTGAGGTACATATGCTTCAGGTTGATAATAATCGTAATAACTAACGAAATATTCGACTGCATTATTAGGAAAGAAATCTTTAAATTCACTGTATAATTGACCTGCAAGTGTTTTATTATGAGCAATTACAAGCGTAGGCTTGTTTATCTCCTTAATAACATTCGAAACCGTAAATGTTTTCCCCGTTCCTGTTGCACCTAGCAGCGTTTGAAATCTTTTACCAGATTGGATACCTTCTACTAGTTTATGAATTGCCTGAGGCTGATCTCCTTGAGGAGAATATTTAGACACTAATTGAAACTCATTCATCAAGTTTTGCCTCCACTTCACAGTACTTATTTTCATCTTGTACGAACTAACGAATATATAGACATTTTACCACAAACATTTAATAACTAACCAGCAAAAAGCGAACGTTCATTCGACAAGCTGTTAAATTGTGTAATCATGGGAAGTTTTCGTATCACTTGTTTTTTTCAAAAATGTTGGGGTTGATATTAAGAAAAAGTTCGATTTATTTACATTGATTCCCATAAAAGGAAATGTTATAACGTCTTTAGGACATCAAAGAGAGGTGCATTTATGAGCATGATCAAAACAGTGAATAGTCAACATAATCAACTTGATTTAGTCTTTAAAGAAGTTACCCAATCATTACATTCAAACCCTGTCCTTATCCTTTTCTTTGCTAGTACTAAGTATTCTTTTGAAGAATTATCAACTCATTTCCATCAAACATACCCAAATTCCGAAATTGTAGGTTTGACTACAACCGGTGAGATAGGACCAAAAGGGTTGAGCAATGGCGGATTAAGCGCAATGAGTTTCTCTAAAAACATCGGAGTTGCTAAAGCTGTATTAATGGAGAATATTGAAAAATACCCAATTTTTTATCGAAAGAAACTAAAAGAGGCAGCTACAAAAGTAGGTATAAACACTGGTAGTAATTATGTAAGCAAAGAAGGAATAGGATTAGTATTTCCCAACGGATTGATTGCTGCGGAAGAAAAAATGCTATCTGTTGTTAATTCGATTTTTGACAACGAAGGTTTCCCATTGTTCGGAGGTACAGCTGGAGATGACGCTAAGTTTCAACAAACAATGATTAGCTTAAACGGGCGTGTTTCCAGCATCGGAGGTATAGTTATCTTCATTAAACCCGATGTAGATACATTTATTATGAAAGAAAATATCTTTCAGTCTACCAAAAAAGAAATGAAAATAACGAAGTCCAATACAGAAGGAAGAATCGTTTATGAATTTGATGGAAGGCCGGCAGCTAGTGTTTACGCTTCTCGCTTAGGTATTTCTGAATCTAATCTACCAAACTACTTTATGACCAATCCTTTAGGGCGAAAAGTGAACAATGAAATTTTCATAGCTTCTCCATTTCAAGTATTACCAGATGGGGGAATCCAATTTTATTGTCAATTATTCCAAGATACAAAAGTAGATATTCTAGAACCAAAAGAACCTGTCGAAGCATTAAAACAAACATTACATAATTTACACAAAGAATTTGCTACTTTAGATGGTGTTTTAGCAGTCAATTGTATTTTAAGAAAGCAGCAATTCCAAAACCAAAATTTATATCCAGCTTTAAATAACGAACTTTCTAAAATACCAAACCTAGCAGGTTTTAGTAGTTATGGGGAGCAATTAAATAAATCACAGATAAACCAAACACTTATTTTATTAGGATTTGGAACAAGAAAGTAGAGGTGGGAAGATGGATTTAAAAAAACTTTTTTTTAGTCGATCTCCTGAGGCACAACAAGAAATTATTAAAGCATTTGATTCATTAAGTGAAGAGGAAAAAAAAATGATCCTTATAGGGTTAGATGAGTTGGTTGATTTACTTAGAGGAACGAATGAAAAGAGCGCCCAAAAAGATGGTTTAGTAATCGAGAACATTTCTTTAATAAAAAATGCCATCAGCGAACAACTTCATTCACTTTTAACTTCTAAAGAAAGCGCGAAAGAGATTATTGGAACAACTGAAAATATTAACGCTATTACAGTTGAAGTAGAAGCAAAAAGTAAAGAAAATATAGAATTAGTCTCTGAAGGAAACCAAACCATTGACCAATTAAATATTCAGATGGATTATGTCAAAAAAGTCTTTAAAGAGTTTGAAAATACCATTTCAACTCTACAAACGGAAATTAAAGAAATCTCCAATTTCACCAACATTATTGAGGATATTGCCGGAGAAACAAACCTTCTATCTTTGAATGCGTCAATTGAAGCAGCAAGAGCAGGTGAGCACGGGCGAGGATTTGCGGTAGTGGCAGAACAAGTTAGAAAACTAGCAGAACAAAGTAAGGACGCTCTACAAGAGGTTAATGCAAAAGTAAATCGAATTTTTTCGTATGTTTCTTCAATGACAAAAGAATTAGATGAAAAAACAGGTGAGCTAGATAAAACACAGGAGATGACACTCCATACACGCGAGTTCTTCCTTAAAATTTCGGACTCTGAAGAAGAATTATTTGAAAAGATGGCGAAAATCAAACGAGCAACAGACGTTACATTAGAACACATCATCTCCTTCACAAGCGAATTAGATACTATTTTACATTCTTCACAAGATGTAGAAAAAAGCATCACTGAACTGTATGATTCATCGCGAGAAAAATATATTATTTCAGCGGATATGACTTCATTTATTTCTCAGGTGAAATATCTAGTCACTGCTTTACAAAACAACAAATTATAATATTGTAAAGGCTCTTACATATGCGAAGAGCCTTTTTAGAGTTTTATAATTGTTTTGTTAGAATTACATGTATTAAAAAACGCTTTTATAAGAAAAAACAAAAGCACCCTTATTGGGTGCTTTGACGTGGCTTGACTTTTATATATCTAATAGATAACCATAAACCGAAAGTTAAAGAACAGGCATCTATAATGATTAATAACCATGTATCAGTGTAGCCTGCATAAGCAGATGCAGCTATCAGTGCAACTGTTAGAGCTAAACCTACGAAGTGATTATAAGTGACCCTGGTAAAAACGTAGACCAAAAGTGCTGGCAAAAACATTGCAGCTATTATCCAGCCCATCTCCTCAGCTCCTTACTATAACTTCATACAATAATAAGATGTGTTCACATTGTAGCATATTTATCCAAATTTCATCTATGGAATGATTCTATAACCACTTACTTTGGAAAGAAAACTTTAAACATTGTCCCTTTTCCTTCTTCACTAAACACTCTTATCTTTCCATTATGTTGCGCTACAATCCATTTCGCAATAGATAATCCTAATCCGGTACCTTCCGTATTCGAACGCGTTTTTTCCCCTTGATAAAAACGGTCAAAAATATAAGGTAAATCCTCTTTTTTTATACCAATACCATTATCACTTACAATAATTTCAAAACCATTCGAAAGCTTTTTGCTCTGAACAATGATTTCACCATTTTCTCCGGTGAATTTTAACGAATTATCAAGAAGAATGACCATTAATTGATGAATACGCTCCGGATCACCTTTCATAACAGGTTCACAGTCGTTTTTCATAACTAGCTTTTTTCCTTGGAACTCCGCTATTTCTGTATAATTATTTATAACCTCACTTAATACATCCGTTAATGGGAAAGCCTCTTTCTTAATATCGACACGACTCGAATCTGCTCGTGCTAATAATAATAAGTTACTAACTAGCTTCGTTAACCTTCTGCATTCCTTTGAAATAACAGATATATCTAAAGCTTTATCTTCAATTGTATCAGTTGGCGACCGAAGTAATAAATCAGCACGCGACTGTATAACTGCAAGAGGAGTACGCAATTCATGAGATGCATCCGATACAAATTGTTGCTGCTTGTTCAAGGCTTCTCGTATCGGTACAAGTGCAACTCCAGCTAAATAAAATCCTGCTACAATGGATAAAAAGCCACCGATAATTGTTGACATTGTAAGAAGAGTTCCAATTCTATGAAGCATCTCTTGTTCTGAATTTACATTCCGTAATAACTGTACCGTTATATCGCCATAGGCAGTGGGAAACTTAGACGATATTGAACGAAAATGATAGCCTTGTGCTTCTTTTTCTTCGATTTTATTAAAACGCTTTGGTTTGAATAGCTCTTTATTAGAACTAAATAATGCCGATTCTTCATTTATTTCAATCATTTTGCCTTTTTCATCCCAAAGAATTAGATTTACGCGAGGATCCTGAATAAAGGTTGGCTTTGAAGTAGAAGCCTCTAATTGAATAAATCCATTTTTCTTATATTCATCTAGCATTTTTTTTAAATCATCGTCCAAATCGCTATACAATAACACTTTCATATAAGAGTATACTGCAACTGCAATGGCACCAATAATCAGAATCAGGATGATGGAATTTTGCATCGCGAGCCGTATGCGGGTTTTTTGAAACATATCCAGTCATCTCCTATTCTTTCGACAGCATATAACCAATTCCTCTTACCGTTTTAATATCTTTGTCATAACCAAATGGTTCTAGCTTCTTCCTTAAATGATGAGTAAACACTTCCACTACTCCAACGGTTGTATCTGAATCGTATCCCCAAATACGATCATAAATTTGTTCTCTCGTTAGAATCGAGCCAACATTTCCAATAAAAAACTCCAGCAAGTCATATTGCTTTAACGTCAGTTTAACATTCTCCCCATCAATAATGATGTCATTTTCCTTACCATGAAGCTCAATTCCTTTATATCGAATAGTTTGTTCATTCGTCAATCGACCGCTTCGTCTAAGCAAAGCACGTAATCTTGCTTCCAGCTCAGGTGCTTGGAATGGCTTGACCAAATAATCATCGCCACCTAAATCAAGCCCTGTCACACGATCTTCTAATGAATCTCGTGCGGTTAAAAACATAACTGGTGTTTCAATATGTTCATCTCGTATTTTCTTTAAAATCTCGAAACCATCCAAGCCCGGTAACATTACGTCGAGAATAATGGCATCATAAATATTTTGCTGTGCCAGAAAATAACCTTCTTCGCCATTTGAAGCAATATCTACAGTGAAGTTTTTCTCTAATATCGATTTTATAGAATGCAGCAGAGGTATATGATCTTCTACTACTAATACTCTCATTATTTATCGTCACCCACCTTTTTAGATTCCATTAGATTATATCTTAAACAAATACTTCAATAAAATATTAGAGAAAGGATTCACGATAAACCTTTTTCAAATTTTTCAACATCTAAAATGTTTTGTAAGAAATTTATTACATTTTAATAAGAGGTGATGCTATTGTTACAAAACAAATTAGTAAATTACCGAGCAGAGAAGGGATGGACTCAAGAAGAACTTGCAAGGCGGGTTGGTGTTAGCCGTCAAACCATTGCTACTGTTGAAAAGAATAAATATAATCCTTCCCTAATTCTTACCTTCAAAATCGCAAATGCTTTTGAGAAACCATTACCCGAAGTTTTTGATTATAGGGAGGAATTATAAGTATGTTATGGTTACAAATTTTCTCATCGTTTAAGTAGTTATTAGTCAGATGTATGTAATGAATTTCTAATCGAGTGGTGAAGCAAAAGATGAAAGAGGTAAGGAGATTCAAATGGCACTTAATCACCCACCTAAACGTCTTCACTTTTACTTTCGCTTTGAAGCGGGAAAACGCTATTACCTTATAGAACACCCTCTTTGAGACATTTTCATAATTGAATTTTTGACAGACTTGAATAAAGGTCGATTATTTAAGAGCTTGACTAAGTTTCTTAATTGCCACCATCACTTCTTTAACATTTTCTTCACTGTTCATATTTTGTCTCGCATGAAGCAAGACAGGTCTTACAGATTCTATTGAGCCGCCAAACTCGTACATCCATTCATAACGCGGAACCATCCAAGTGTGGAAATGATGTGAAGTATCTTCATTATAAAAGTAATATACATATTCAATACCTAGCACTTGCCTCTGAGCCTTTCTGATTTTTGACAAAAGACTTATATAATCTAATTTTTCTTCTTCAGATAATTCATCAAAACACTTAATATGACGTTTTGAAGCTAGTATGACTAATCCTTTTATGGGATATGCGACATCTTGATGAGCATGAAAAAATTTTGTTTCTATGACCACTCCACCATCAGGCTCAATTAGACCGTTTGTTATTGCACAACTTAAGCATTCAACTTCAACAACATTCCCGTTTGACAGTGTAATTGTTCTCACTATTTCTTCCCCCTTGGCCATTAAAATATGCTGCTACTCTCTATCTGCTTTGCATAACCCATTTCTAATAGACGTTATAGCAATTGTTTTACAAATAAAACTCGATCCTGATTCGGTCCATCATAATCACTGTTTATTGAAACACCATCCATTTCTTTATCTCCTTTTTCGATTTCAAATCCCATCTTTGTATGATAGGCAATTGATACCTTATTTACTGGAGACGTTACACAACGGACAATTTTTCTACCATTTTGCTTAACTATATTACAAAAGTGATTATATAGCTGTTTACCAATCTTCTGCTTTCTATATTCAGGACACACCCCAACGAAATGAATATATGCCTCATTTGGATGAGATTGTGAAAAGAAACCTATTAGGAAACCTACTAGCTTACCATCCTCTTCAGCGATAAAACTTGTACTGGTAAAGTGGTCAAAGAATAACTTTGGTAGCATATCAGACATATTTCTTCCACCCCACCACTCATTGATTAATGGTGATATAACATAATAATCCGAGCTTTTGACTGATCTAAATTCCATATTCATCCCCCATTTATGTAAAGTAATTCCAAACCGCTTTTATCATTAATTTAGGATGTTATATTGCTCTTTTTTCGTATTAACGATTGAATTTAAGGAATTCTAAAACGATGAAGAA
>NZ_JBALMO010000049.1:8155-8464 GCF_036963345.1 Bacillus sp. JJ722 | reverse complement strand
TTTAACAATTAAATAAAAATATGTTTATTCATTTATTTAGAAATTGTTCTAGTATTTAACCAAATATACCTAAAGTAAATATTGCCAATTGTTTTCCTGATGTGTAATATTTATACAGGGAGGGGTTTTATGAAAAGTAATAAAAAATTTTCCATACCAATAACGACACTGTTAGTTTTTACTTTGGTTTGTGGTTTTGGAACTTCACACACAACAGCTGAAATGAATCTAGAAAATTCTATTTATGAAGATGAACCATCAATCCTGAATGACACACAAGACAGGTATATTCTTGTAAACTCTGGAATA
>NZ_JBALMO010000049.1:7897-8132 GCF_036963345.1 Bacillus sp. JJ722 | reverse complement strand
ATTTATTACACTCAAGTCTTTAAGGGTAAAATTAATATACACAAAAATCATAAACAAATTGAAAAAACAGGGAAATGGAATCTTATCCAAGCGATATTAGTATTAATCAAGAAGAGAGATATATTATTGCTATTTCTGAAGTCTATGTAGATGATGAAATTTACACAGTAATAGTACAAAACTATGATAATGAATCGAATACATTTGGGGATTTATATTTAAAAGAAGAAATACT
>NZ_JBALMO010000049.1:0-7772 GCF_036963345.1 Bacillus sp. JJ722 | reverse complement strand
TTCTTCCACTAACCTGCCCGTCTGTTGCAATAGAAATAGGAGCTAAAAATAGCTCCCATTATTTCGTTAAAGCTCCCAATAGTTTAAGTGTAGTTCTTCACAAATTAAATATTAACTGGTTATTGGTATTCCTTACTAAATAAAATATTTTTATCTTTTAATGATATCTAAACCAATAAAACCAACCATTTTCCTTACTTTTGCTAGGCTCTGTTAAACAATAATGTTGTTTATTGATTAGGAACAGGGACATATGAATTTAGATTTCCCTTTCATTTATTGTAATTCCCCTATAAACCAAATTTCGCCTTCATAGTGGTATCCATCTTCATCTGTAATCACTTCTTTAAATCCTAATATTTGCAAATCTGTAGGAACAGCTAATCTCCATTCTGTTTGAATGTTTCTATCTTCAGTTAGATGAAGCCACTTTTGATAATCGTCATTCCTATTAAAGAAACCTTTAAAATGGGAGTCACCTTTAAATACAATAATTTGCGAATCCCACAAATCAGGTAAATCAACTGCAACCACTACTCGATATTTTTCTTTGTCAATTGGCTTCATTCCAATTAGATGTTCAGCTCTAGCCAACATTGTTTGGATACAGAGTCGTTTGATTTTTTTTGGAGTTTTGACGGAATTTATAAAGTCTTCAGCAACTGGTAGATGCAGATACCAATAACCATTGTAAAATTCTATTGGAAACTTCAATGTTTTTTCTTCAATTCGTTTAATCATATTAGTAGATTTACGTTTAATCCCACGAACTTTTTTCTCACGCATACTATTTCTCCTTACTTTTATTCTGTTCAAATAAGAACAGAGTTATTTAACGGAGTCGTGAAAGTTACAAATTTTTTTGGTGCTAAATGGACGTGTCGTACTTGATTCAAAGTAATAGGTTTTATCTATATTGAAATCTAAGATAATAATGAATATTAAAGGGCTATGTTATAAAAGAAAAATATAACATAGCTAGCCCTTAGATTATTTGGATGTTTTAATATTTTTTCTAGCTTGGTAACGTTCCATGGCTAATTGATATTATACTTTTTCTACCTGTGTAATTGGAAAGATTGATGAAACATGTACGGCTTTAGAGTTTTCGTCAATAGCAATCATAGTTAAATATTTTTAACTCCTTTAATTACTTAATTATATAGTTGTACTCACAGCTTCTTTATTACGAATGTATTCTGTTGCTTTCACCATGTTTTGTAAAGATGCGATTGTTTCTTCTTCTTTTCTTGTTTTTAATCCACAATCCGGGTTGATCCAGATTTGATCCTTAGGTAATGCAGCAGAGTATTTTATAATAATATCTGTAATTTCTTCTACTGATGGAACTCTTGGACTATGAATATCATATACGCCAAGGCCAATTCCTTTATCATAAGATTTCAGTTGTGATGATTGAAGTAACTCACCGTGACTTCTAGAAGTTTCGATAGAAATAATATCGGCATCTAGTTTGCTAATAACATCTAGGAAATGATTGAAATCGCAATAACACATATGTGTATGGATTTGTGTTGTTGCTTCAACAGAAGATGTTGCTAATAAAAAGGATTGAACTCCCCAATCTAAATACTCTTGCCAACCTTCTTTTTTAAGAGGTAGACCCTCACGTAATGCAGGCTCATCAACTTGAATCATTTTTATATCATTCTTCTCTAGAATTTTAATTTCTTTTTTAAGAGCAAGTGCGATTTGAAAACATACTTCTTTTCTAGAAAGATCATCACGAACAAACGACCAATTTAGAATTGTAGCCGGACCTGTCAACATTCCTTTCATGGGCTTATTAGTTAAACTTTTAGCATATAGACTTTCCCTTAATGTCATTGGTTCACTAAATGCTACGTCACCGAATATAACAGGAGGTTTTACACAACGTGAGCCATATGATTGTACCCAACCATTTGAGCTAAAAGCAAAACCAGTTAGTTTTTCTCCAAAGTATTCAACCATGTCATTGCGTTCAAATTCACCATGTACGAGTACATCTAATCCGATTTCTTCCTGAATTGTAATCCATCTATCAATTTCGGATTCTATGAATTCATTATATTGAGTATCAGTCCATTCTCCATTTTTGAATTGACGACGTGCATTACGAACTTTCACTGATTGTGGGAAGCTACCAATTGTTGTAGTTGGGTAGTCTGGTAGTTTCCAATACTTTTGTTGAATTACTTTTCTTTGTTCGAAGCTTTCACTGCGTTTGAAATCTTGACAAGTAATGTTCTTAACAGCTGAATGAACATCTGATCTATTTCGAGCAGGGGCCATATTTAATATCTTTATATCTCTTCTATTTTGTTCGAAAGCTTCTGTAATACTGTTTGAATTATTTTCATAGCTAGTTTTCAATAGTTGTATTTCTTGTAATTTCTCATCTGCAAATGCTAGCGCATTCTTTAATGTTTCTTCAAATTTTGATTCGTTTTTTATGTTAATTGGAACATGTAATAAACTACAAGAAGGCTGAATCCATACTCTATCTGTGTCAACTATATTCAAAATAGCATCTATGGTGTCTTTTTTCTTATTTAAATCAGCCTTCCAAATATTTCGTCCATCTATGATGCCTAGACCTAGTACTTTGTTTACTGGGAAACCAAATGTTTGGATATGTTTTATGTTTTGATTTAATCCATGAGCGAAATCTAATCCGATTCCTTGTACTGGTAATGATACGATTGATTCATAGTCATCTACTGCATCAAAATATGTTTGAAGCATTTTATTTAAAGAAGGAGCAGCTTCATGTAATTGTTCATATATATATTGAACGGTTTTCCATTCACTATTTGTAATAGATGTTACAAGAATTGGTTCATCGATTTGTACCCATTCGACACCTTCGTCTTGTAATTCTTTAAGAACTTGCTGATATAAGGGAATAAGTTGTAATAGGATACTTGGAATTTGGTTTTCATCATATCCTTTAGAAAGCTTTAGGAATGTATAGGGACCTACTATTACAGGCTTTCCTTTCACTCCAATCATTTCTTTCGCTTTTCGATAGGCCTTTAATGGCTTATTCTCAACTAGTTGAAATGTTGGGTTATTTAATTCTGGAATAATATAATGGTAATTCGTATTGAACCACTTTGTCATTTCAGAGGCAACAGCTGTATGATTACCTCTAGCCATTGAAAAATATTGAGATAATGGTATGTTACCGCTTATAGGGCCATAGCGATGTGGTACAAGACCAAACATTGTAGCAGTGTCAAGCATATGGTCGTAATAGCTAAAGTCATTTATTGGAATGAAATCAATTCCTTGTTCGATTTGTTTTTGAAGATTGGATAACAATACATTCTCTGTTAATTGTTCAAAGCTTTGTTCATCAATTTTTCCAGCCCAATATTGTTCTAGAGCTTTTTTCCATTCTCTATTTTCTCCAATACGCGGATAACCTAAATTACTTGTTTTCAAAATATTCATCTCCCTGTTTTTCAAATACATAAAAATAAAAAGGCACCTCTAACTTACCCCTAGAAAAAAGTTAGAAATGCCCATATGTATGCACAGGTTTATTCATTCTAACACCTCCCTATCTTCCGTAGGTAAAAAACAGTGTTGTTGGATTAGGCAGGTCTCCTGACTTAAGGATCATCATTAGTCACAATCTTCCCAATCGATATCGATCAGTGATATACATGTGCTAACTACTCTAATACAGTGGCGGGACCGCGTTGGATTTACACCAAACTTCCCTTTTAATTCTTAATACATATTAAGAAACCTATTCCCACAAATATTTATTTTTTGATAATTCTAAATAAACATACCGAATGATAACACTTTTACTGCTGAGCGTCAAACAAAAACAAAAAGAGAACAAAGATTACTGAAAAAACAGTATAGGTTATAAATATATGGACTAAAGAAAAGCTGACGAAAAGTAAACTTATTAATACTTATCGTCAGCTTTCTAACTATGAGCTTAATTCTGCTGTGGTCCTTTTCGTACTTTTTGAAAACGAAAGCCCTAAAGAAGGGATGCTTGCTAATGCTGTGAATAATGCAGCTATGAAATATACGATAAAGAGTGAAGTGCCTTGCATTATTACACCTGAAAAAGCATTTCCAATTAGCATCGCAGCTAACATGATTGGTGTAATAATACCATTTGTTCGACTAATAAATGCTTCATCAACGTACGTAATCATCAATGTACTAAGTTTGATTTGTATAAAAGCTACAAAGAATGAGCTTAAAAAAGTTAGCGATGCTGTTAAAACAAACCATGTTGACCATACTTCTAAGATTGTTGAGATGGACATGAATATGAGCGTGAATACAAAAGCAGCTCTTCCACTGATGCGTTCAGCGATAATCGCGGCAATAATCCCTCCTATAAACATTCCTAAACCGGCAATGGAAGTTAGCCATTGTAAGGCTTCTTTCGGTAAATCTAATCGATCTGTTACAAGAAACACTTCAAGTGGTTGTATAAGACCACCCGCTATTCCGATGAAGAAAAAGATGTAGCAAATTCTCCGTAAATTATTGCTGCTCCAAACATACTTAAAACCTTCTTTAATTTCTAACAAAACAGTTGAATTCTTATCGGGTACAAAGGAAGCATCTTTCGGTAAGAACAACGTAATAAGTGTTGATAAACCAAAGGTGATTATTAATAGATAAAGTGATGGCAAAATGCCAAATTGTGTATAAACGGTCGTTCCAATTATTGGTCCAATTATGACAAATATGGAACCCAAACTTTGTGATAAACCTAGTGCTACGCTAACTTGTTCTTCAGGTATATGTCTTTTGAAGATTTTTGAAGAAGAAGGTTGTGAAAACTGAGAAACAATAGCTGACACGAATGTAGCGAAGAAAATAGCTTGCCAAAACCCAAGTGAAACCGAAGTGATAATAAGCAGAATGGAAGCAATACTTAATAGTCCACCGCTAATAATGGTCTTCTTCGGATTCCAACGGTCAGCTAATGTTCCTCCTATAAATGAGAATAAAAACATTGGCAGAAATTCGATGACGGTTATTGCAGAAATAGCAACAGGATTTTGGTTTGTTTTTTCGATAACGAAATATAATATTGCCATATTTCGAATCCATATACTCATTTGATCTAGTAAATCGGAGCTTAAAATGATAAGAAAGATTCGATTTCTTATTAAGTCTTTCATTTACTCATGTCTCCTTTATTAGTAGTCTGAACGTTCGGTCTACAAAAGTGTAAAAAACAACCTGAACGTTCGGTTTATAAAATGTGTGAAAATTTTAGGTCAGAACATTCTCCGACCTATGTTTAAGAATTATCGTTTAGCTATTCCAGTTAATATAAGATCTATACTTTTACGATATAGTGCTTTCAATTGATCAAAATCCATTTCATAATACGCAACACCTAAGCCATTATGAAGAGCAAAAAGCATATACATAAGCTCCCGTGGATTTTCGTCAATAAATTCACCAGTTTTCATTCCATCCATGATGATTTTTTCATATGATTCATAATATTGATTTCGAATAATATTTAATAATTCAGATGTAGCTTCTTCATCTACAACTTCACTCGTACCATATTCTTCCATAGCTTTAAAAATTGGGTTTTGAAAATCTTTAACATAGTGCTCGGCAATAGCATATAGCTTCTCGATATTTGTTTTGCAAGTTACTTCTATTTTGTTCCATTCTTCTTTCCATTCATTTGCAGTTGTTTCTATAATAAACATAAAGAGTTTTTCTTTACTCTTAAAGTGGTAATAAATGCTGCCTTTACTACTTCCTGATGCGATTGTAATATCTTCCATCGAAGTCGCTGCATAGCCTTTTTGAGAAAATAATTCTTCAGCTATTTTGGCAATTTTAAGTTTTGTAGACGATCCTTCATTTTGTTTTCCCATATTAGCCTCCATAACTTCTAAACTGAACGGTTGGTCTACTAATAAGATATATATAATTACAATGACTGTCAAGAGAGAAATAAGGTAATATAAAAAGAAATGTAAGAGCCTATTGACGAATAAAATGATGAGGAGATTTCAATAATTCATGGAACTGACTGACTTTAATCAATTTATTAGAAGTGTAAAATTAAAGAGAAACCTAATACCTTCTACTTCCAAGTATCCATTTTCATTACCAGCTGTTCAATATTTATCTGAATTAAAGTTACATCCTAATGTAACCTTTATTGTTGGAGAAAATGGAAGTGGAAAATCGACAATCCTAGAAGCGATTGCTACATCTTATGGATTCAATCCTGAAGGAGGTACAAAAAATTTTAATTTTTCATCGTATGAATCGCATTCAGAGCTACATGATTTTGTCACTATAGTGAAAGGTGTGATGAAACCGCGTGATGGATTCTTTCTAAGAGCAGAGAGTTTCTATAATGTAGCAACTAATATTGAGGAACTGGATCGTGAGCATGGTGGGCCAAAACTAATTGATCAATACGGTGGTGTATCGCTTCATGAGCAATCTCATGGAGAATCGTTCATGTCATTATTAGTACATAAATTTAAAGGGGAAGGAATTTATATTTTGGATGAGCCTGAAGCGGCACTTTCTCCATCCCGTCAATTAACGATGATTGCCAGATTACATGAGCTTGTTGAGCAAGGTTGTCAATTTATCATTGCTACACATTCACCAATCTTAATGGCATACCCAAATGCAATCATCTACGAAATTAAAGAAGGTTATCATCGAGTATCATATAAAGAAACGGAGCATTATCAAATAACGAAATCTTTTTTAGATTATCCTGAGAGAATGTTAAGAGTGTTAATGGAGAAAAATGAATAAGAAGTAAAATAAAAATAAGAGAAATCTTATTTTTATTTTTTTTATAAAACTTTTTTACAGACAGCTGCGTCTTAGCATTGTCTTCAAAATTGATACGTATCAAGAGAGGTAATAACATGTTTTACAAAAAGAAAATAGAAAGAGATTTTATAACCTATGTAACAGAAAACCAACAAAGCTTATATCGATTTGCGTATAGCTATGTTAAAAATCAACAAGATGCTTTAGATATCGTCCAGGAATCGATTCGAAAAGGGCTTTGTTCCATCCAGAATATTCAAGAATCAGCCGCTATAAAAAGCTGGTTTTATCGAATTATTATTAATACGTCAATAGATATGATTAGAAAGCGTAAGAGGGAGCAATTAGTAGAAGATGAAACGATTGAGTTTATGGCACATGGCAATGAAGACAGCTATGAGGATATGGATTTAAGAGAAGCAGTTGAGGCATTACCTCATACATATCGCATGATCATTATTCTTCGTTTCTTTGAAGACCTTAAGATTGAGGAGATTGCACATATTCTTGAAGAAAATCCAAATACCATAAAAACTCGATTATATCGAGCATTAAAACTGTTACGAATGGATCTGGATTCCAGTCACTCGGAGGGAAAAATACATGAATAAATTAGAAGAATTGAAAAAAGAATATCATAACATTGAAATTCCAGCAGAACTATCAAGTATTGTTGAACAAACGATTCGTCAACATAAGAAAAAAACACCAAAGAAAATCCTTATTGGAGTATTAGTGGCAGCGAGTTTGTTTATAGCTAGTGTTAATACAAGTTCAACGATCGCATATGCGCTTTCGGATGTACCAGTTGTAGGTAAATTGGTTAAATTAGTTACATTTAGAGAATATCACTTCAATGATGAAACCTATAACGCTAATTTGAAAGTACCAGCAGTCACTAATTTAGAAAACAAAGAGCTAGAGAAGAGCTTAAATGAGAAATATCTTCAAGA
>NZ_JBALMO010000048.1:13292-17503 GCF_036963345.1 Bacillus sp. JJ722 | reverse complement strand
TATATATACTGCTATAATTAAAAAAGGTATTTTTTAAACAAGATATATTAACAACACAATTATTAGAAAAGATGAATTTTTTCCTATTTCAACTTGATACAGTCAAAGGGTAAGAGTAAAATAAAATTTATCATATTTTTCTGATAAATAATAACTCAAGCTCGAAAAGTTTATTAAGCAAAGGAGACGCAATAATGACAAATAATACAATAGAAGTTTTGCTTACTAGTGAAAGAAAAGAAAAACCAGAAGATTCAGCACTACAGTTTGGTAAAGTATTTACCGACCATATGTTTGTGATGGAATATTCAACGGAGAAAGGTTGGCATGATGCGAAAATCCAACCATACCAACCTTTAAGTTTGGATCCAGCTTGTATGGTTTTCCATTATGGACAAACAGTATTTGAAGGTCTTAAAGCATATCGTACGAAAGAAGACAAAATCGTGCTATTTAGACCTGAAAAGAACTTTGAACGTCTGAATCTTTCAAATGAACGTCTTTGTATTCCTCAATTCGATGAAGAGCTAGCTTTAGAAGGTTTAAAGAAACTTATTGAAATTGATAAAGATTGGGTACCTCATACAAAAGGAACATCCCTTTACATCCGACCATTTATTATTGCGACGGAGCCCTTCTTAGGAGTAAATCCATCTGGGAAATATAAGTTCATCATCATTATGTCACCAGTCGGTGCTTACTATAAAGGTGGTATTAATCCTGTAAAAATCGCTGTTGAAAATGAGTATGTTCGTGCTGTTAAAGGCGGTACAGGTACAGCAAAAACAGGTGGTAACTATTCTGCGAGCTTGAAAGCTCAAGAAATTGCAAGTGCGAGCGGTTGTTCACAAGTTCTATGGCTTGATGGTGTTGAGAAGAAATATATTGAAGAAGTAGGCGCAATGAACGTGTTCTTCAAAATTAACGGAGAAGTAGTAACTCCAATGTTAAATGGTAGTATCCTTCATGGTGTAACACGTGCATCGGTTATTGAACTTTTGAAATATTGGAATGTTCCAGTTTCTGAACGAAAAATTTCAATTGCTGAAATCTTCGAAGCATATGATAACGGTCAATTAGAAGAAGCTTGGGGTACTGGTACAGCAGCTGTTATTTCTCCAGTTGGAAGTTTAGTTTGGGAAGGTAAAACAATTAATATTAACGATAATAAAATTGGTGAATTATCACAAAGAATCTATGATACTATCACAGGTATTCAAACATGTGAACTGGAAGATCCATTTAACTGGGTTAAAGATGTAAGTTCAAATGCTTCTGTAGAGGCATAAATTTTTCTAACTAAAAATAGGCATTCCTTAATACTATTAAGGGGATGCCTATTTTTGCTATTTATATTATTAGCTATCAAATAACTCACGAAGTTTAATTTTATTTTTTGAAATGTCATCCAGCGTATACCCATCTAGCACTTTTAAGAATGCGTACATAGCTTGATTTAATACACCTTTTAACGTACAAAGTGAAGTAATTGGACAAGTATCATGATCTTTAGAAAAACACTCAACGATATTAAAGTCCTCTTCCGTTTCCCTCACTAATTTACCAATATTAATTTCAGAAGGAGATTTAGCTAAGCGAATCCCGCCATTTCGTCCTCGGATTGTTTCAATATATCCAAGCTTGCCTAAATTATAAATAATCTTCATTAAATGGTTTTTTGAAATTCCATATGCATTTGCAATATCTTGAATCGTACTTAATTGGTTATCATGGATATGTAAATAGAGCAATACTCTAATAGAATAGTCGGTATAACTAGTTAATCTCATATATGGATTCCTCACTATATCATAGTGTTGTTTATTATATAGTACCATATCATTCGCAAATTGGACACAATTGAAAGAAAAGTAGTATTTTAAATATTGCTTTTAAATAACTAGGTAATTATAATAAAGGAGTATTGGGAATACTACTTTAATTTAATAAAGGGGTAATAGTAATGTTAAGTCAAAAATCAATTGATATTGTAAAATCAACTGCACCTGTTCTTGCGCTAAAAGGAACAGAAATTACAACTGTTTTTTATAAAAACATGTTTAATGCTCATCCTGAATTATTGAATATTTTTAATCATGCAAACCAAGAAAAAGGCAGACAGCAAACAGCTTTAGCGAATACAGTGTATGCTGCTGCAACTTACATCGATCAATTACATGTGTTGCTTCCAGCTGTAAAACAAATTGCTCATAAACATCGTAGTCTTGTCGTTAAACCAGAGCATTATCCAATTGTTGGAGAATATCTACTTAAAGCTATTAAAGAAGTGTTGGGTGATGCAGCAACAGATGAGATTCTCGAAGCTTGGGGAGAAGCTTACGGTGTAATTTCAGATGTATTTATTTCGGTAGAACAAGAAATGTATGATGAAGCAAAATCTAATGTTGGTGGATGGGATACATTTAAAGAGTTTAAAGTTGTGAAAAAAGAGAAAGAAAGTGATGAAATTACATCATTCTATTTCCAACCGGTTGATGGGAAACAATTACCTGCTTTTAAATCAGGACAATATATTACGGTCCGTTTAAGTATTCCTGGAGAGGATTATTTATTAAATCGTCAATACAGCTTGTCTAATGCATCAGGAGACGACTATTTCCGCATTTCTGTAAAACGTGAACAACAAGAGGGAACACCAGATGGAAAAGTATCTAATTACGTACATGACCATTTGAATGTTGGTGATGTTTTAGATGTAACAGCTCCAGCTGGAGACTTCGTATATGAAGTAGACGAAACAAAACCTGTTCATTTCATAGCAGGTGGTGTAGGAATTACACCTTTCATGAGTATGTTACATACTCTAGCAAATGAAAAAACAACTAAAGAAATTTCATTACTACATGCGACAAAGAATAACTCAGTTCAAGCATTTGTGAATGAAATTGCTCAAATAAATGAAGTACTACCAAACTTTAATGCTATTTCTTTCTACGAAGAATTAATTGGAGAGACTTCTACGTCTCCTGCTATTAAAGAAGGAAGAGTAACTGAAGAAGTGCTTAAAGAATTAGTGAACAAAGGCGACGCAGAATACTATGTTTGTGGACCAGTTCCATTCATGAAATATATCATTACAACGTTATATGCATTAGGTGTTCCTAAAGAACAAGTGAAATTTGAGTTCTTTGGCCCATCAATGAACATCGAAGAAGCATCAGCTTAATAGATGAGAAAAAGTCATAAAGACCGGATTCGGACTTTATGGCTTTTTTTGCTGTTTAGGCACTATTTTTACTCATAAATATTCGAACAATACATTGTTCTAAATAATCAATAGTAAATAATAATTAGTTTTTAACAAATAGAATGATACGTAATGGTAGAATCATACAAGAAAAGTAATAGAAGGATGTTTTCTTTACAAATATTGTAGTTTTCCTATAATTAGAGGTAATGGTATGAAAAGTATACCAATAGAAATATACGCGAACGGAAATTGAGGTGCAGAATTATGGCGATTGAATACAAGCGAATAAAGGCAAAAAAAATAAATGAAGAAGTAGCTGACACACTGTATGAAATGATACAAAGAGGAGAGTTGAAACCAGGTGACAAATTGGATTCTGTCCAACAACTTGCTGAGAATTTTCAAGTTGGGAGATCTGCTATTCGAGAAGCGTTAAGTGCGCTAAGAGCGCAAGGGCTTGTAGAAATGAAGCAAGGAGAAGGGACATATGTAAGACAGTTTGATGCTAGTAAACTAGATTTCAGTTTTTCCTCTGCCATTTTGATGAATAAAGCTGACATTGTAAATATGTTGGAAGTAAGAAAAATTATCGAAATGGGTGCGGTAGGTTCTGCTGCAGAAAATCGAACAGCAGAAGATATAGAGCAGCTTAAAGAAATACTAGAAAACATGAAAGATACTTTTGGTGATGAAGAAGGAGAAGAGAAGGCAGATATATTGTTTCATTTGACTATTGCAAAATCATCACAAAATCCAATGTTATATAAGTTAATGCAAAATGTATCAAGTATGATGGCGATTCATATGAAAGAAACTCGGAATATTTGGTTGTATTCTGAAGGGGTTACAGAGGATAATGTATATATGGATCATGGTCGAATTCTTGATGCGATTATCGATCAAGATAAAGAGAAGGCGCAAAAGTTAATGTGGGACCATTTAACAGTCGTAGAGCAAAATTTATCTGCTTATTATAAAACTAATCAAAAAGGAAAAGATT
>NZ_JBALMO010000048.1:10223-13245 GCF_036963345.1 Bacillus sp. JJ722 | reverse complement strand
TTATAATAATTATTATAATCTTTTATCAGGTCATCTGATGACCTGTTCAAGTTATTGTTCATAATAAGTTAGGGGGAAGTAGAAAATGAAAGTTACACTCTTTGCTACTTGCTTAGTAGATATGTTTAATACAAATGTGGGCAAATCTACTGTTGAGTTATTAGAGAGACTTGGTTGTGATGTAGAATTTCCTGAATCACAAATTTGTTGTGGGCAGCCCGCTTATAATAGCGGTTATGTTAAGGAATCTAAGGAAGCAATGAAGAAGATGATTGCAACATTTGAAAATGCTGAATATGTTGTATCTCCTTCTGGCTCCTGTGCTACTATGTTCAAGGAATATCCTACAATCTTTAAAGACGATCCAAATTGGAAGGCGAGAGCGGAAAAGCTTGCTAGTAGAACATTTGAATTAACGGAGTTTATTGTCGATGTTCTAAAAGTAGTGGATGTTGGAGCAAAGTTAGAAGGAACGGCTACATACCACACTTCTTGTCATATGACTAGATTGTTACATGTAATAGATGCTCCGTATAAGCTATTGGAAAATGTTGAAGGCTTACAAGTAACACCATTGCCTAATGCACATAATTGTTGTGGATTTGGTGGTACTTTTTCAGTGAAGATGGGACAAATATCAGAGCAAATGGTTGATGAGAAAGTCTCTTGTATTGAATCAACTAATGCAGAGTACATAATTGGTTCTGATGCTGGCTGTTTAATGAATATTGGTGGGCGAATTGAGCGAAAAGGTAAACCAATTAAAATAATGCATATCGCAGAAGTATTAAATAATAGATAAATAATTTTTAATAATTATATAATTTGATAGGCATATAAGGAGTTGAATAAGGATGGCGATGAAAACAAGTTCGCAGCAGTTTGGAGAACGAGTAGATAACGGTTTAAACAATGCCTTTATGAGACAAGCTGTTTCTGGTGCCCAAGAACGATTACATGATCGAAGACTTGCTGCTGCGGAGGAATTAGGGAACTGGGAAGAGTGGCGTTCTCATTCAGAAGAAATTCGTCAACATGTGTTAGAGAATTTAGATTATTATTTGTATGAATTAAGCGAGAACGTAATAAAACGTGGTGGACACGTATTTTTTGCTGAAACAGCTGAGGATGCTGCCCAATACATAAAGGAAGTTGCGAAGAAGAAACAAGCAAAAAAAGTTGTGAAATCAAAGTCAATGGTTACGGAAGAAATCAATCTAAATAAAGAATTAGAGAGCATTGGCTGTGAAGTAATTGAAACGGATTTAGGAGAGTATATTTTACAAGTTGACGATTATGATCCACCGTCACATATTGTTGCTCCTGCACTTCATAAAAATAAAGAACAAGTACGTGAGGTATTTGCTAAGAAATTAAACTATAAGAAATCATCTGATCCAGCTGAATTGACGGACCATGTTCGCCACACTTTGCGAAAAGAATTCTTAGCTGCTGATATTGGGGTAACAGGATGTAATTTTGCAATTGCTGAAACAGGGTCAGTTAGCTTAGTAACGAACGAAGGGAACGGTAGATTAGTAACATCTATACCTAAAACACAAATTACAGTTATGGGAATGGAGAGAATTGTACCGACGCATGAGGAGTTCGAAGTACTTGTTAACATGCTTACTAGAAGTGCGGTTGGACAAAAATTACCAAGCTATGTAACTGCGTTAACTGGTCCAAAATGTGAAGGAGAAGTAGATGGTCCCGATGAATTTCATTTAGTTGTCGTAGACAATGGACGTTCTAACATATTAGGTTCAGAATTTCAGTCAGTGCTTCAATGTATTCGTTGTGGTGCGTGTGCAAATGTATGCCCAGTGTATCGTCATATTGGCGGACATTCATACGGCTCTATTTACTCAGGACCAATTGGAGCAGTATTGTCACCATTGCTTGGTGGCTATGATGATTATAAAGAATTACCATATGCTTCTACATTGTGTGCAGCTTGCACTGATGCTTGTCCTGTTAAAATACCACTTCATGAATTATTGCATAAGCATCGTCAAGTAATTGTGGAGAGGGAAGGAAGAGCACCGATTTCTGAAAAACTAGCAATGAAGGCATTTGGGTTAGGCGCTGCTTCACCAGCATTGTATAAATTAGGTTCGAAATTTGCCCCATCAGCTATGAGTCCATTCACGACGGATCAAAAAATATCGAAAGGACCTGGACCACTGAAAGCGTGGACAGAGATTCGTGAATTTCCGGCTCCTAATAAAGAGCGATTCCGAGATTGGTTCAAGAATCGTGAAAAGGGAGGAGATAAACAATGACGGGTACTATTCAAAACAGAGAGAAATTTCTAGCAAAAATTGCGAATCGTTTAGGAAGAGAACCAAGGTTATCTGGTGTTGAGCGGCCAAATTATAAATATCAACCGCAATTAGAAATAATGAAAGATGCTTCACAAGATGAATTAGTAGCTGTTTTAAAAGAAATGTGCTCTCGTATTCATACTGATTTTTATAAAACGTCTACGGCTGACTTACCAACCATTTTAAGGTCTGTCATCGATTCATTTGGTGGCGGTGCGACGATGATTACGAAAGATGAGCGCTTTGCAGATTATGGGATCAATAAATTATTAAAATATGATCTTGTTTCTGAAGGAAATCCTTTATATGAATGGAATCCAGAAAAAGGTGATGAAAATATTATACTTGCTGAAAAAGCAAATATTGGGATTACATTTAGTGAGATGACACTAGCGGAGTCAGCTACTGTTGTATTATTTGCTAATCCACAAATGGGTCGTTCGGTTAGTTTACTTCCAACAACATATATAGCTATTATTCCTAAAAGCACAATTGTGCCAAGGATGACCCAAGCTGCTCAATACATTAGAGAGAGTGTTAAGAATGGAGCTACTGTTCCATCGAGTATTAATTTTGTTTCAGGTCCTAGTAATTCTGCTGATATTGAAATGAATCTTGTTGTTGGAGTGCATGGGCCAGTTAAAGCAGCTTATATAGTTGTAGAAGATCGATGAATGGGGGCTGTCCGAAAAGTG
>NZ_JBALMO010000048.1:4196-10181 GCF_036963345.1 Bacillus sp. JJ722 | reverse complement strand
CGTGAAATATATAAACCCGTCTGTTATGCAAGAATGCCAACATTTGGTGCTTTCTGTCTAGATGAAACCCCATGTATCTTCTTGAAAATCGTAAGAATTACTTTCCCATCGATCAAACAAAGATAGCAAATAGGACTTATTGGACATCCCTTTTATAGAAGCATTAGTAAGAAGATTACATAGTCGGTGGTATAATTAGGTGAATGTATAAAGGAGGATTCGGGTGACAAAAGCAAATATCAAATTAATTGCATTAGACATTGATGGAACGTTATTAAATGAACAAGGTGAAATTTCATCACAAAACTATGATGCTATTAAGAAAGCTGAAGCATTAGGTATTACTGTATTATTAACAACTGGTCGTACGATGATGCGAAGTCGAGATTATGCAATAGCACTTAAATTATCTTCTTATATGGTTACGGTAAATGGCAGTGAAATTTGGGATGCACATGGCAATCTGTTAGAAAGAACATTGTTACAGACGGAGAAAATGAAAGAGTTGTTGCAAGTAGTTGATGAACATTCTTTACCTTTTAAAGCTGTATGTACGAAACAGATGTGGCTGAATGAAATTCCAGATTGTATAGATGATGTTAAGTGGATGGCAATTCTAATGTTTTTCGAGGATGCAGACTTTCGAGAGGAAATATTACAAAAGCTCCAATTGAAAACAGGAATTGAAATCAGTAACTCAAGTCCAAACAATATTGAAATAAACGCAAAAGGTATTAATAAGGCGCGTGCGATTGAAAAAGTCTGCCAAATGCTACATATATCAATGGATGAAGTAATGACGATAGGGGATAGCTTAAATGATTTGGAGATGATAAAAGCGGCAAAAATAGGAGTTGCAATGGGAAATGCACAAGAAGTTGTAAAAAGAGAAGCTGATTGGATCACTGAATCAAATAATAAACATGGTGTGGCGGTTGCACTTGAAAAGTGGGTATTGTAATTGATAAAAAAGTTTAGCACAAGTTGTGCTAAACTTTTTTTGTTTTTTATCCTAAATATGCTTTAAGCATCCACATATTTTTCTCTAAAGTTGCTTTAATACCAAGGAAAAGATCGGCTGTTTCTTCGTCATTTGCATTTTCTGCAACTTCAAGTAATTCATCGATCTCGTTTGCGATTTTTGCGAAGTCTTGAAGAATGATTTTTACCATTTCATCCGCTTGTTCTGTTCCATTTGCTTCTTCAATTGTTGCAGTTTCTAAAGTTTCTTTTAACGTAGCAATTGGTTGTCCACCAATTGTTAATAAACGTTCTGCAATTTCGTCAATGTACGTAGCAGTTTCTGTATAAAACTCTTCGAATTTTGCATGAAGTGTAAAGAAGTTAGCTCCTTTAACATACCAGTGATAGTTATGTAGTTTTGTGTATAACACAGTCCAGTTTGTAAGTTGTTGATTCATTAATGGATGTAATTGATTTGACATAGTATTGCCTCCAATAGTGTTTATTTTCACATCTTTGTGAAGTTTGGAACAATTTCAATTTTAACATAAAGAATGCAAATTTAATAATATAAAGTTTATAGGCTAAAGATGTGATGTTGTATAATCTATATCTTACACATTAAAAGGGGATTCAAACATTTTATTGAGAAAAATTCTTAAATTTGTTGAAAAGTTATTGACGGATTACTTCTGGGCGACTATGATGGAATAAAAGTTGGTCAAGGGAAACTTTTATGTGATTGTTTAAAAAAGATGAATTAGACAAACACAATTTAGTGAAGAAAACATATAAAAAGGAGAGAATGTTTTGAAAAATTTCAAGGTTCATTTTTTATTCGTGCTGACTATTTGTTTAGGTTTAGTACTAGTCGGTTGCTCTAATGAAAAGTCAGAAAAGAAAAATAAAACGAGTGGTAAAGTACAAGTTACATCTACCATAGGTATGATTGGTGATGTAGTTCGTAATATTGGTGGAGAACATGTAGTTTCAACAAGCCTAATGAAAACAGGAGTTGATCCACATTTATATAAGGCTACTCAAGGTGATATGAAAAAATTAGAGGATGCGGATATCATCTTTTACAACGGTCTTCATTTAGAAGGTCAGATGGTAGACATCTTTGAAAAAATGAAAAAGAATAAACCGACTATAGCAGTCACTAAGAAGGTACCAGAGGATACATTACGCGCTGGTGATGGGAAAACGACAGAGCATGATCCACACCTTTGGTTCAATGTCCAGTATTGGATAAAGTCAGCCGAAGTGATTCGAGATGAATTAATCAAGTATGATAAAGAAAATGAGGATGTATATAAAGAGAATGCAGAGAAATATATAGCAGAATTAGAGAGGTTAGATACTTATGCGAAAGAGCAAATCCAAAGTATACCAGAGGAAAGTCGCATATTAGTTACTGCTCATGATGCATTTGGATATTTTGGGGATGCTTATGGAATTAAAGTAATGGGCTTGCAAGGAATGAGTACACAGTCTGAAGTGGGTTCTAAAGATGTTAGTCAACTAAGAGATTATTTAGTTGAAAATAAGATTAAAGCTGTTTTTGTTGAATCAAGTGTACCTAAAACAACTATTGAAGCTGTTATTGAAGGTGCGAAGAGTAAAGGTCATGATGTGAAAATAGGTGGAGAGTTATACTCTGATGCTATGGGTGATGAAGGGACGGAAGAAGGTACCTATATAGGAATGGTTCGTCACAATGTTGATACGATTGTGAACGCATTAAAATAATGAATGATAGTAAGAACAAGTAGTTTTACAAGATAAGGGGGATAAAAATTGTCACTTCCATTAAAAGTTAACAATATAACAGTAGCCTATCAAAAGAAGGTTGTTTTACAAAACGTTTCTTTTTCAGTGCCTCAAGGGAAGTTAATTGGCATCATTGGTCCTAATGGTGCAGGAAAATCGACGTTAATTAAATCAATTCTAGGGTTAGTACCACCTGTAAGTGGAAAAGTCGAAATATTCGGTGATTCATATGAGAAACAAAGAAAGTTAGTCGGTTATGTTCCACAAAAAGAATCGGTGGATTGGGACTTTCCTACAGATGCCTTAGACGTTGTGACGATGGGGAGATATGGGAAATTAGGTTGGTTCAAAAGACCGACTAGAAATGATAAAGAGATCGCGCGTACATGTTTAGAGAAAGTGGGAATGAGCGAATTTAGCAATCGCCAAATCAGCCAATTATCAGGTGGACAGCAACAAAGGGTCTTTCTAGCACGTGCCCTTGCCCAAGAAGCCGATTTATACTTCATGGATGAGCCATTTGCTGGAGTTGATGCTGCAACGGAACGAGCGATTATTTCTTTATTAACAGAATTAAAAAATGAAGGAAAAACAGTATTAGTCGTTCATCATGATTTGAATACAGTTAAGGAATACTTTGATTGGGTCATGTTAGTGAATGGTGAGCTGATAGATATTGGGCCAACTGAAGAAGTTTTTACTAATGAATTATTACAAAAAACATATGGCGGTAAGTTAACGATGCTTGACCATAATTCATCAGCCATAATTGTCAATTGAGGTGAGTGAGATGGATTGGATTAGTTTTCTTTCAGATCCTAATACACAATGGGTGTTATCGGGGACTATTTTACTTGGCATTTGTAGCGGGGTAATTGGCTGCTTTGCCTATCTTCGAAAACAATCTTTAATGGGAGATGCATTGGCACATGCCGCATTACCTGGAATATGCGTATCCTTTATGATAACAGGAACGAAATCGATAGTAGGATTCTTAATAGGAGCATTAATTGCTGGCGTAATCGCTACCTTCGCAATTGGTTATATTACTCGTGAAACGAGAATTAAACAAGATGCTGCATTAGGAATAATCTTAACTGTGTTTTTTGGCATTGGTATTGTTTTACTAACGAAAATTCAACATAGTAGTTATGGAAATCAAAGTGGTTTAGATAAGTTTTTATTCGGGCAAGCAGCGGCAATGATTAGTAAAGATGTAACTATAATGGCGATTATTTGTGCAAGTTTAATAATCGTTGTCATTCTATTTTTTAAAGAATTCAAACTTGTATCCTTCGACCAAGGGTTTGCTAAAGGAATTGGATTACCTATCCGTTTTTTAGATCAATTTATAATGTTTCTCATTGTGGTTGCAGTCGTTGTTGGGATTCAAGCGGTAGGTGTTGTTTTGATGGCAGCTATGCTAATTACTCCTGCGGTGTCTGCACGGTACTGGACAAACAAATTATCGTATATGATCGTTCTTTCTGGCTTTTTTGGAGGACTTAGTGGATTTGGAGGCACTTTAATTAGTACAATGGGTACCAATTTGCCAACAGGCCCACTCATCGTTTTATCTGCAACTGCTGTGTTTATTGTATCGGTTCTCTTTGCACCTGCTAAAGGCGTTATTGCTAAAGCAAGAATTAGACGATATATGAAGAAAAATACAATAAGTACCAGTACTTTTGTTTCTATGAAAGAAATGGAAGGGGGGAAATCCTCTTGAATGCTTTTTGGATTATATTAATAGGTGCGTTAGTTTCAGGTGCATGTAGCATAGTAGGCTGTTTCCTTGTGTTAAGAAAAATGAGTATGGTTGGCGATGCAATCAGTCATGCAGTTTTGCCTGGCATAGTGATTGCATTCATGCTTAGCGGTTCTAGAGATACCATATTTATGTTAACCGGTGCCATTATATTTGGGTTATTAACAGTGTACTTAATAGGATTATTTCGTAATAGTGGAGTTCAAGATGATGCAGCCATTGGTGTTGTATTTACTGCACTGTTTGCCGTTGGCGTTGTACTCGTTAGCTTATTTACGAGAGAAGCGCATATTGATTTAGATCATGTATTATATGGTGAGATCGCTTATGCTCCATGGGATACGATCTCCATTATGGGTATTGATACCATCCCGCAATCAGTATGGTTAGTAGGTTCGGTCTTACTTGTAAATATTTTATGTATCAGTCTGTTTTATAAGCAATTTAAGCTTTGTGCATTTGATCCTGTAATGGCAGCTGCATTAGGTATTCCTGTCGTATTGTTTCATTACTTCTTGATGACACTTGTATCAGTTACAACTGTTGTGTCATTTGATAGTGTGGGAGCAATTCTTGTTGTAGGAATGCTAATTGTACCAGCTGCAACGGCTTATTTATTAACTGATAAACTGAGCTTGATGATTGTAATCAGCTGTACGGTTGGTATCATTTGTTCTGTCGTTGGATATTATATGGCTGCTATAATGGACGCGTCTATCTCAGGGTGTATGACCACAGTAGCTGGTATTTTGTTCGCGTTAGCCTTATTTTTCTCTCCTTCTCATGGAATAATAAGTAAAGTAATAAGAAGAAGAAAGATTGCTGAGCAAATATAAAATGAACTTGAAAATAAAGTGAATTTTTATGAATAAAGGCTGACCAAATTAAGGTCAGCCTTTTATTCATGTTATTTCAAATATTCTTTCTCAGTGCCATCGGCAAACTTAATTTCAAGGTCAACTTGTTTATAGTCTTCTTTTAAATCGAATGATTTAATGACTTCATTAATGACTTCATCTGGAGCGGTGTTTTTGTCAAATTTATAACTTTCAAAACGGCTTCGCATTTCTGCTAAAGCTTCGTCTCCTCTTAAGGTGCGGTTGTTTAATTCATCTTCAATCTTTGCTTCCATCCCATCTGTTTCATTATCATAATCTACCTCGAATGATTTGTAATTATCGTAATCCACGTCTAAATCAAAAGAAGTAAATGGAATAGAATCTGTATTAGTCGCTGTGTTATTTTTGTTATCCGTTGAACTGCCTGCGTTGTCTACAGTATCATTGTCGTTTCCGTTCTCAACGGGCGCGTTTTCTGGTGGGTTATTTACTGTATCTTTATCATTATCATCGTTGTTGCCACAAGCTCCTAATACGAGTAAACCAGCACACATTGTAAGCGCAAGTAATTTTTTCATTAACTAATTCCTCCAAATCTGTATATCCATATTCTTCACATCAATTATTACCGTAAAATAGGAG
>NZ_JBALMO010000048.1:0-4177 GCF_036963345.1 Bacillus sp. JJ722 | reverse complement strand
TAAGTTGAGAAAGTAAAGGATGGTTTACATCATTTTATAAAAAAATTATGTTAGTGTGAACGATAGTGAATTTTCAAACGTATTATAAGTAGATTTACATAGAAAGGTGGGTGTGTTTTGGAAGAGATTCATGAACAGAAGCATGTAAAGAATTTAATAATAGAGGCGCAACAAGGAAGTGAAACAGCATTTTCTGAGTTATTTCAAATGCACTATTCTTTTCTATATAAGTACATTATTAAAATGACTTTTGATCCTATAATGGCTGAAGATCTTTTACAAGAAACCATGTTGAAATGCTTCTTACACATAAAGAAATATGACGGTAGCAGCAAACTTTCAAGTTGGATGATAACGATTGCTACCAGGACGTATATTGATTATTTGAGAAAAAAGAAGCGAGAAAAGTGGTTGTTTAAGAAAGCAAAGCAAGTTTGTACTGACTCGATTAAATGGAAAGTGATGCAAAGTGGTAATGAATTTAGTGAGGTCATGGAAGTAATTAGTAAATTGGATGCGATATATCGTATTCCGTTACTATTGAAACATTATTATGGATTCTCCTATGAGGAAATTGGAAGAATGATTGATATTAAAGAAGGAACGGTTAAATCTAGGGTTCATAAATGCCTGCAATTAATACGAAAGGAGTTGGGCGACTTTGACGAAAGATATGGAAAACAAAGTTCAAGAAGTATTTAAAGAATTGGACGAATCTTTTTATATTACTCCACCAAATAAGGCTACCATTTCACTCATGTTACGTGAACAAGAAGATCGCTATAAGCACAAGCAAAGAAATGAATTACTAACATTTATGTTTGTAGCAACGATGTTCATTGTTGCTCTTATATTAGTGATGATACAAGCACCAATCTTTTATATGGTTTTACTCTTAATTAGTTTTCTATTGGTGCCACTATATGTTTTTTATGAGAAGAAGAAACGCATGAGAGAGGACAATATGGTATGAGATTAGAAATCAGTGAATTGTCCTTAACTGCACAAATCATATTCTGGACTATATTAGCAGTATTAATGTTAACGCAAAGCACATTAATATTTTTATCAGCTAGAAAAAGAGGGAAGAATCCTTGGTTTTGGGGATTTATTGGGTTGTTTAATATCCCTTTTTCCGCATTGTTATATTATTTTTTTGTGATTTTTCCAGACAGAAAAAAAAGGGGGAACTAATATGGATACAACGACATTAGTACAATTATTATTACCAATTGCTGTCTTACAGGTCATTTTATTGATAACCGCTCTTGTTAGTTTAGTAAAACAAGAGCAAACAAATGGCCCTAGGTGGCTATGGGTAATCCTTATTATTTTTGTGAATATAATTGGTCCTGTATTGTATTTCATCATTGGTAGAAAGGAAAGGTAATATGAACATATATGTGAAAAACATCACAAAAAAATTTCAGCAGCGAACTGTTGTGAAAAATGTTAGTTTTGAAATTGAAAAAGGGCGTTGTGTCGCGTTAATTGGTCCAAATGGTGCTGGTAAAACAACATTACTTAAAATGCTAGTAGGATTATTAAAGCAGGATCAAGGAGACATTTCCTATCATCAACAAAGCAATTGGAGAAAAGAAATTGGCTTTTTACCGCAAATTCCTAATTTTTATGGTTGGATGACGGCAAAAGAGTTCCTAATGTTTATGGGTAAAATTTCTGAAATAGATAGAAGCATATTGAAAGCAAGAGTGAATGAACTATTGGTCGTAACAGGTTTAACAGAAGCAAGTACTCGGAAAATCCAAGGATATTCAGGTGGGATGAAACAACGTCTCGGTTTAGCACAAGCATTGCTAGACAAACCATCTTTTTTATTATTAGATGAGCCGGTTTCAGCCTTAGATCCTGTTGGACGACGTGATGTAATGAATATATTAGCGAATTTGAAAGAATCAACAACCATTATTTACTCTACACATGTTCTGCATGATGCTGAAGAAATAAGTGATGATGTATTATTAATGAAAAACGGTGAAATAGTGGCGAAAGGGACAATGGAAAGCTTATTATCAAATGCCGTTCAAAATTATACATTGAAAACAGCTCATGAATTTCCAGAAACACTTTCACAATGCTCCTTTATAAAGAGTATTAGTTTCATAGGAAAACAGACAGCAGAAATTACTTTACAATCTACAAGTGGGAAAGAAGAATTATTGCAATGGTGTCTTCATAATAAAGTGGATCTTATTGCGTTTCAACAAGGAAAACAAACACTTGAAAGCGTGTTTCTAGAGGTGGTGAAACAATGAATATATTTGTGACTTTATTACAAAAAGAATTCGTCGGCTTATGGAGAAGTAAAAAAATCATCTGGCTACCAATTGTGTTTATGTTGTTATCTGTTATGCAGCCACTGACTTTATATTTTATGGAAGATATTTTAAAGATGGGTGGTGGGCTACCGGAAGGTGCTGTATTAGAAATGCCTACTCCGACAAGTGGTGAAGTAATGTCTTCGGTATTATCTCAATTAAATACAATAGGTTTGCTATTGATTATTGTTGCGATTATGGGTGCTATTAGTGATGAGCGTAGAAACGGTTCTCTGACTTTATTAATGGTTCGACCAGTAACACCGATGCAGCTTGTATGTAGCAAAACCATTGCTAATGGGTTGTTATTGATCGTGTCATTTATTTGTGGTTATTTGTTTGCATATTACTATACGGTGGTTTTATTTAGTTCAGTACCGATTAGTCATATTTTACAATCCATGTTGCTTTATAGTTTTTATATATTTTTCATTGTAACTTGTGTCATTTTCAGCAGTGCACTGTGGAATAGTAACGGAACGATTGCTATGATCAATATGATTTTTATTAGCGGGTTATCCGTATTAAGTGGATGGTTTTCAGAAGCATTACAGTGGAGCCCTAGTAATTTAAGTACTTATGCAGTTGGAATTGTATCAGGAATGGACAATCTTGATGGTTTGATCGGATGCTTAATCGTTTCCTTCATATGTATAATTGTTTTATTAATATCAGCTTCTTTAGTAATGAAGAAGAAGGTACTATGACGTTTTTAGGAGAACAATGAGGAGTTAAATATTTATATAAGAAGCCCCCAACTATTAAAAGCTGGGGGTTAATTGTTTTCAAATTATTTTTAGTCTTATGATCTTATTACCACCGAAGCGGAAGACTTCCATTATTACTCATTGAAAAAGCACAATAGAAAAGCTACAATTCTCGGGTTAGGGTGTGATTTAACTATTGGTTTACATTAGTCAAACACCATAAATAGATAGGATTTTTGAACATCAAAGAGAGGGCTACCAACATGGAATTAACACTTAAACCTTTATATAATTTAGAAGAATTATTAGAAATGCAACGTCTCGAACAAGATGTTTGGGGAGCAGATATTACCCCTATTAATCAAACCATTACCGTTGCGAAAAATGGTGGTATCATTCTTGGTGCGTATGATAAGGATGTATTAATTGGTTTTTTATATAGTTTTCCTGGTTTTAATGGACAATCCGTTCACCTTTGTTCCCATTTAGTAGCAATTGATGCTAATTATAGAGGGCAAGGCATAGGAGAATTATTGAAGCGAGAGCAAAAAGAATTAGCTTTAAGTAAAGGTTTCAAACTAATTACGTGGACGTTCGATCCTTTGGAAAGTGCGAATGCTAATTTAAATATTCGTAAGCTAAAAGGTGTTAGTCATACGTATATTGAAAATTGTTATGGCATGCTTGAAGGTAAATTAAATGGTGGTTTAGCAACAGATCGTTTTCTTGTGGAATGGCATTTAGATAGCGATCATGTTACTTGTAGTCATTCTTATAATTATCGAGAGGCAGCTTCAGTTCTTTCAGTCGCTCAGAATGAAAATGGCTTTCCGTATGTGGAAGGGATAAATGAGGAGATTATGAGTCACTTAGAGAACTATGATACCCTTTCTGTAACGGTACCAACACAATTTCAAGCAATAAAAAAAGCAGATTTCCCATTGGGGAAAGAGTGGCGTATGCGTACGCGAGAAGTATTTCAGTCATTATTTTCAAAAGGATATACAATCGTAGACGTTAAGAGAGAACGAGGAAAAAATGTACAGCAGTATATTTTAATAAAACAATCGGAAGTGAAAATTGATTTACCATAAAGATTGACTCATAAAAGAGGCTGTCTAATAAGTCCCG
>NZ_JBALMO010000047.1:0-1277 GCF_036963345.1 Bacillus sp. JJ722 | reverse complement strand
GGCACTGCCTGTCATTTTTGAGACAGTAAGAAAACACCTTATTATGCAGCCAGTTGACGGTATTGTACCGGCGACTGGCTGTTTAGTTTCGTTTGAATACGAATATTGTTATAATAATAAATATATTCTTCGACGATTTGAATCACATGCGCATTTGTAGTGCGATGGATTCCGTCGAGATAGAACGTTTCAGACTTTAGCGAGGAGTGGAACGTTTCGATTGGGGAATTATCAGCTGGCGTGCCTTTGCGGGACATGCTCATGGTAATTCCTTTTTCTTTGACAGCTTGCTGATAAGCATACGATGTATAGACGGAACCTTGATCACTGTGCAATACACAACCTTCTGGAAACGTAGGTAGCTGATTTAAGGTATCTAACACGAATGACGTATCTTGTGTAAAACCAATTGTTTGGGCAATAATTTCACCGTTATATAAATCTAGAATACTTGAAAGATACATCATCGACTGTCCAAAAGGCAAATATGTAATATCGGTTACTAGCTTTTTAAGTTGTTTCGTCGCTTTAAAATCACGATTTAATCGGTTTGGAACTACATAAGACGGCTGACCAGTACGTTTACGTTTCTTTACTTTGACTCGACATTGCCACCCATGTTTTTGAATCACTCGCTGAACTGTTTTTCTACTTATATTCGGTAAGAGATCAGCGATTTTTCGATAGCCATATGTAAATTTATGTTTTTTGCACAAATCTCCAATTGACTGGTCTCGGATTTCCTTTTGAGTTTGCTTGTCACCATTCGCTTTCCATCGATAATACGATGCACGAGCTACACCTAAATGACGACATACTTCTTCAATCGTCATGACCCCTTTCAACTCTTCTACTACTTGCACAACTACTTTTGGAACCACTTCCTTTCCAACTCTGCGTACTTTTTTAAGACTTCAATCTGTTGTTTTAAATAACGATTCTCTACTTGTAACTTCGCTGTTTCGTTTTCGTATTCAGGTCCTTTGCCATAGGAGTATTGTTTTCCGACAGGCTGTTCTAGACGATGCAGCTCTCCATTTCGATACCAACGCATCCAAGTTTTAATTTGTGTATAGTTTCGAATATTCAATTTTCCCATCACTTCTTTAACAGGTACACCCGCTAACCGCATTTCAATAGCCTTCATTTTTACTTCAATTGGATAACTTACTCTTGTTCCCATTGGAAAAAACACCTCACATTGATTAGATATTTATTCAATACCCGTTTTTCAACGAAAGGTGTTTTTATTTGTCTCATTTTTTTAGGTCAGTGCC
>NZ_JBALMO010000046.1:39387-46807 GCF_036963345.1 Bacillus sp. JJ722 | reverse complement strand
AAAAATGACAGGCAGTGCCCTTAAGCTTCTTGGCTTTCTTTATTCAATCTATACGTAATTTCTTCTTACTAGTAAACTTCCGCTTTTCTTAAGCACCATACTTCTCTTGTTCAAGATTCTTCTTCATTCGTACACCCTTCCTCACTTGTGAAGACGAATATAATAATAATGCACTCCAAATAAATAAAAAGGCAATAAAATGAACTTTCGTAAACGTTTCTTGATAGACAAATACTCCGATTAATAGAGAAATCGTTGGGGCAATATATTGTAAAAATCCTAACATCGAAAGCGGCATTTTCTTAGCACCCATCGCAAACAACAAAAGTGGTAGCGCTGTTGCAACTCCCCCACCCATCATGAGTAGAAATTCTTGCCCTGACAAACTCATTGATTGATCCTGAAAAAACAAATAAATAAAATAGCCAATCGCTATAGGTGTGACCATCATCGTTTCTAATGTTAATCCAATCGTAGCATCCGCATCTATTAATACTTTCGCTAATCCATATAATCCAAACGTAATAGCTAGCGTCAATGATATCCAAGGAAAGCTACCCAAATACAACGTTAAAATAGCCACTCCAATTCCCGCTAAGCAGACAGAAATGACTTGAACCTTACTTAACCTTTCTTTCAAAACAGTAACACCTAATAAAACACTTATTAAAGGATTGATATAATAGCCTAAACTCGTATCTAGAATTCTTCCGGCATTTACCGCCCAAATAAAAATACCCCAGTTAGCACTTACAAGAAGTGAAGCAACAAACAATGCCAATAACTTTTTCTTATTATTCGCTATTTCTTTCACATAAGCAATAAATGCTGACCACTTTCTCGAAAACCATAATACAAGAAGCATAAAAACAAATGACCAAATCACACGATGCCCTAGTATTTGTGTAGAATCTACATGCTGCAAGAGCTTCCAATAAATTGGGATAAATCCCCATATGACATAGGACAAGGCTCCATAAAATATACCTTCATACTCACTTTGTTTACTCATTTTGCAACCGCCTATTTTTCAGAATATTGATTTATCATATCATAAACTATGAAAAATCGTCACAAAACCGTTTCGATCGAAGTATCATTCTAAAACTAAATGCTATCCTAAAGTAAACAATGTGATAATGCAGACAGAGGTCATAGAAAATAGCCAAATATTAGTTAAAAAGAAAGATGATTTTCTTTCTTATATCTAACTAATATTCAGCCTAATATATAAAAAGACTATGTTATCTAGTTAATCTCATAGCTCAAATCATGAGGTATAGATTATTGTTTAATTTTTTGTTGTCTTAATTCAATACGGCGGATCTTACCTGATGTTGTTTTTGGTAATTCATCAATAAATTCAATTGCACGAGGATATTTATAAGGAGCAGTTAAGTCCTTAACATGTTGTTGAAGATTTGGAATAAGTTGAGGGTCATTGCTGTCGATACCATCTTTCAATACAACATATGCTTTTACAATTTGGCCACGTACTTCATCCGGCCATGCAACTACTGCACATTCTTTAACAGATGCATGTTTAACTAAAGCATCTTCTACTTCAAACGGCCCAATTGTGTAACCTGAACTGATAATAATATCGTCGCTACGGCCTTCAAACCAGAAGTAACCATCTTCATCCTTTTTCGCACGGTCTCCTGTAATATAGTAACCACCGCGGAACTGCCTAGCTGTTCTTTCTGGATCGTTTAAATATGCTTTGAATAAGGCTGGAGTATCAACATGAACAGCGATATCTCCAACAACACCTACATCACAAGGAACACCTTGATCATCTACAATATCAACTGTATTTCCTGGTGTTGGTTTTCCCATTGAACCAGGTTTTAATTCCATTCCTTTCATTACACCTAGCAATAGTGTATTCTCTGTTTGTCCATAACCATCACGAACATCGATGTTAAATTCTCTTCGGAAAGTATCAATAACTTCTTTATTTAACGCTTCTCCTGCTGATACAGCGCTATGGAGATTCGTTAGCTTATACTCAGATAAATTATCAACCTTCGCCATAATACGATATTCTGTCGGTGTACAGCATAATACATTCACTTCATATTCATCTAATAAAGTTAAATACTTATTCGGATCAAATTTCCCGTTATACACAAAGCCTGTCGATCCCGTACCTAATACAGATAAAAACGGGCTCCAAATCCACTTTTGCCAACCTGGGGCCGCTGTTGCCCAAACCACATCATTGTCAGTAATGCCTAACCAATGTGGTGCTGCTGTTTTCAAATGCGCATATGCCCAGCCATGCGTATGTACAACGCCTTTTGGATTTCCAGTAGTTCCAGAAGTATATGCTAGGAATGCCATATCATCTCTCGTTGTATCTGCTGTTTCCATCGCATCACTAACTTGTCCCATTTTCTCTTCTAAATTAAGCCAACCTTCTACATTTCCACCAACGCTGATCTTAGCAATTTGATTTGCTTCAGGAACAGCATCAATTTCATTAACAAAATCTTTATAACAAACAACAGCTTTTACATTTCCATGGTTAATTCTATATTGTAAATCTTTTGCTTTTAACATTTCAGAGCTTGGAATAACAACCATACCAGCTTTCAAGGCACCTAAATAAACTTGATATGCTTCAATTAATCTTGGAATGATTACTAAGATTGTATCACCTTTTTGTAATCCTTCTCTCATGAAAACGTTTCCAACTTTGTTTGAGCCTTTAATTAAATCACTATAAGTAATTTGTTTCTTCTCCCCATGCTCATCTTCCCAAAGTATAGCAATTTTCCCTTCTTTGCCTTTGTTCTTTTCCACTTCATTCATTAAATTGTACTTTAATGGCGCGATTAAATCTTCTCTTTTCATTAAAATTCCTCCCCCAGGAAATTACAGTACTTTTTAAGTATACTAAATTTTTGTAAAATTGAGTATATTTTTATCAATTTTATTATGCTTATTTACCCCTTGTATTTATGTATCCAGTCATTATTTTTCTTTTCTACACATAACTTAAGACTTAAGCTTATTGGCGCTCTATATAACTAAGAAGAGGCTGCCAAAAAGTTACCTTTTCGGACAGCCTCTTGTAGCCATATTATTCAATTATTTTTGGAATCCACCTAATTGTTGTTCAGCCATTTGAACAAGACGCTTAGTGATCTCACCACCAACAGATCCGTTAGCACGAGAAGTTGAATCTGGTCCAAGTTGTACACCAAACTCAGTTGCGATTTCATACTTCATTGAATCAAGAGCGGTTTGAACTCCTGGTACAAGAAGTTGGTTTGAACTATTGTTTGCCATGTGTTTTCACCTCCTTGTGAGTATAGATTGTGTAAAAACACATGGTCATATTCATTAGTTCATTTGGTAATTGTTCACATTAATTTCTTATTTTAAAATAAATCTTCTTCGACATGTTGAACTTCTTTTCTCTTACGTCTTATAAGTACTTCTTCTGTTTGCTCAACAGCTTGTGTAATCAATTCTTCAAAATCAACATGACTTTCATATTGATTAACTTTGTCACGACGCGGCATCGTTTTAGGATTTACTGGAGTAAATACTGTACAGCAATCTTCATATGGACGATTAGAAATATCTAATGTTCCTATTTCTTGAGCCATACCGATAATTTCATTTTTGTCCATTGTAATTAAAGGACGTAGAATTGGCGTATTCGTAACTTCATTAATAGCATACATGCTATGTAAAGTTTGACTAGCAACCTGACCTAAACTCTCACCGGTAATAATAGCTAATGCATCTCTCTTTTTAGTAATACGATCTACAACTTGCAGCATTAATCTTCTTGTTGTCGTCATTGAATAGTTTTCAGGAATTTGCTGCTGAATTACCTTTTGGATTTCCGTAAATGGAACAATATGAACAATCATATGTCCTGCTGTCTCTGCCAATACTTTAGCTAAATCTAATACTTTTTGTTTAGAACGTTCACTAGTAAATGGAGGGCTATAGAAATGAATACATTCAATTTCCAGTCCTCTCTTCATTGCTTGAAAACCAGCTACAGGACTATCAATACCACCTGATAGCATTAACGTTGCTTTACCATTTGAATGTAATGGCATTCCACCTGCACCCTTAATAACTTCACCCGTTAAATAAACTGCTTCTTTTCTAATTTCCACGATCAGATTTAAATCAGGGTTTTTCACATCTACTTTCAAGCCTTTATTATGCCAAAGAACATGACCTCCAACTGCATGATTAACTTCATTTGTATCCATTGGAAATGTTTTATCGGCTCTTTTTGTTGTTACTTTAAATGTTGCAATTTCTCTTGAAATTCCCTTTAAATATTGTAAAGCCGCTTCTTTAATGGCATCAATTTCTTTTTCGACAATCATAACAGGGCTAAAAGACTGTATGCCGAATACTTTAACTAATTTTTCAGAAACAGGTTTATAATCAACACCATTCAGAATGATATACATGCGATCCCTTGTAGATTGCACTTCTAAGTCTTTAAACTCTCTAGTCGCATATTTAACACTTCTTTTCAGCTTTATAATAAAGCCTTTTCTGTTCTTACCCTTTGTGGATAACTCACCAAAACGTATCATAATTTGATCATATTTCATCTTATTACCTCATAACTTCTTCTAGTTTTTCAAGGACGCTTTTTAAAGAAAGAATAAATTCTTTCGCCTCATTTATATCATTCTCATATGACAAACTAATACGAATGCTGCTTGAAGCAAGCGATTCATCCTGAGTCATAGCAAGAATTACTTCACTAATTGCTTTTCTCTTAGAGGAGCATGCACTTGTAGTGGATACATAAATATCTTTATCCTCTAGAGCATGTACTAGTACTTCTGATTTAATCTTTGGGACAGAAAAATTCAAAATATGTGGAGCACAATGATTAATTGGTGTATTCACTACAACCCCATCCAGTGTATCAAGCTCACTACGTAAATACTCTTGTATTTGCTTCATCTGCTGCTTTTCTGTGTATGTTATTTCAAATGTTAATCTCAATGCTTTCGCTAAGGAAACAGCTCCAGCAACGTTCTCTGTACCACTTCGAAATCTTCTTTCTTGACTCCCCCCTGAGAAGAGCGGGGAAAGATTGACACCATCTCGGACATACAAGACACCCGTTCCTTTTAATCCGTGAAACTTATGAGCTGAAATCGTACATAAATCAATGTTACTTTCTTTTATTTGTAAAGGAACTTTTCCAATTCCTTGTACATAATCAACATGAAATAATACTTTAGGATATTCACGCAGCATTCTTCCAATATCTTCAATCGGTTGAATAGATCCTATTTCATTATTCACATGCATAATCGAAACAAGTATCGTATCTTTTCGGATAGCGTCAATGACATCTTTAGCGCGAACTCTTCCGAATGAATCCACCGGTACATAAGTCACTTCAAATCCAAGTGTCACTAACTGTTCACAAGCTTCAATTACGGAAGGATGTTCAATTGATGATACGACTAGATGCTTACCACGCGATCTAAAGCTCATAGCTGTACCTTTTATAGCCATATTATTTCCTTCCGTACCCCCAGATGTGAAATAAATTTCTTGTTCTTTTACATCTAAAATATTCGCTACTTGTTTTCGAGCTTGACTTAATAATTGCTCAGCAGTAGCTCCTATACCATGCAAGGATGAAGGATTACCAAAATATTTTGTTGCGACTATTGTAAAGGAATCAACAACTTCTTTCCTCGGTAATGTTGTTGCACTGTTATCAAAATATATCATGAGTACACCGTCCAATATATGCTATATGCAAAACTAAATTTTATCATATTTACCACAAAAAATTAACACACTTTTTTATTTACCATTTTAAACCATAAAAATACTTTTGCAAAAAAATATATTTTTATGTACAATTTGAAAGTGAATTATTGAGCAACATTTTAAAAATCACATCTAAGGTTTTAATATAATGAATTTTTTGATTATTCTATTTTTAGAGAACAATTTAAACTTACTTTTTTATCGTTCTAATAAGTCTAAAAATTCATTTTAATGTATCAGGAGGAAACAACATGAACAAAGATTTATCCAATAAACAAATACTCGCAATTGGATTAATGCTTTTTGCATTATTTTTAGGCGCTGGTAATATTATTTTCCCACCATTTCTAGGTCAACAAGCTGGCTCTAATATCTGGATTGCTGTATCTGGTTTCTTAGTTACAGGTGTAGGACTTCCTTTATTAGCTGTTATCGCAGTGGGTAAAGTCGGTAGTTTACAAACTCTAGCTGGTCGAGTACATCCAGTTTTCGGCGTAGTATTCACAATTATCATCTACTTAGCAATCGGGCCCTTTTTCGGTATTCCGAGAACAGCAACAGTAACTTATGAAATTGGTGTTCTTCCATTCTTAAGTGAATCTGCTGCACAATCATTTTTACCATTAGCTATTCTTTCGATCATTTTCTTTGCAATTACTGCTTGGCTTTCACTAAACCCTACTAAACTAGTAGATCGAATTGGTAAGATTATTACCCCTATTCTTCTGGCTGTATTAGCAGTACTTGTTGGTAAGAGTTTATTGAGCCCACTTGGATCAATTTCAAGCCCTACAGAAGCTTACGAATCACACTCTTTCTTTAACGGTTTTATCGAAGGTTACTTAACAATGGATACAATCAGTGGATTAGTTTTGGGTATTGTAGTTATTTCCGCCATTAGTGATCTAGGTATAACTAAGAAAGAAACGATTACAAGTACTGTTTGTAAAGCAGGTATCATTGCTGCAACTGGATTAGCCTTAGTTTACTTATCATTAACATACATCGGCGCAACTAGCGTAAACGAAGTAGGTATGCTTGATAATGGTGGAGCCATTTTATCAGCTTCAACTAAGATTTTGTTCGGGAACATTGGGTCAATTATTTTAGCTTTAACAATTACACTAGCATGCTTAACAACATCTGTAGGATTAATTTCTTCTTGTGCTCAGTACTTCTCACAACAAGTTCCTGCACTATCTTACAAAGCTATTGTCATTATTCTATCAACATTTAGCACAATCATTGCAAACTTTGGTTTATCAAAATTAATTTCTATTTCTTTACCGGTGTTAAGCTTTATTTACCCGTTAGCTATAACACTTATCATTGTATCGTTCTTCCATAAATATTTTCATGGATATTCAGCAGTATATGTAGGTTCTATGCTTGCAGCTGGAATTGTAAGTCTTATCGATGTTCTTATATCAGTTGGTTTAAACCTTGGAGCTATTTCAGACATAATGTCTCTATTACCTTTATCAGAACAAGGAATTGGTTGGATTCTTCCAGCAATTATAGGTGGATTCATTGGTTACAGTTATGGTAAATCTACTGAGAAAGTAAATCGAACAAAACAATCCGTGGCAGATATAGATTAATCTCATATCAATAAGAAAAGAAGCCGCAATTA
>NZ_JBALMO010000046.1:37276-39355 GCF_036963345.1 Bacillus sp. JJ722 | reverse complement strand
TAATTGCGGCTTCTTTTCTGTTGGATATATCCATTTACCTTTTCAGCTTTATTTAAATTTCAAATCATAGTCATAACAAAAACAATGCCCATTAAGAATATAGTATAGTCTTAATGAGCATTGTTACATTTATCAATCATTCGAATCAAAAATATCCAATTCAATTTTAATGTTTTTAATGCTACCAGGTTCGATTTTGTCCAACACTGCAGCTGCTTCCTCCAAAGCTTCACCAAATTCATATTTTCTGAACTTATTTTCCGCTTCTATTAATGCACTTTCAACAGAAGGATATCTACTACGATAACGATTCGCATATTGTATGACTTTTTCAGCTAGCATCATTTGTTCAATTAACTCTCTCGTTAAATCGGAGAATTCATCAACTATTTCAATTGCTTTCTTCAAAAAGATTTGAACAGCAGTCATATCTAATGGCTTTTCTTCTAGCTTCTCATTCACATCTTTTAAAGCTCGTTGTGCTTCATTCAAAAAGCCCGCATACTCTTTAGGCACACCTGGTGTATTACTCTGAGTAATTTGTTTACTCGCTTGCAATAACTTATTTCGCAATTCTTTAATTTGCTCTCGTGCAACTAATTCGTCCTTACGAAGAGCTTGTAATTTCCGTGCAAAAGCATCTTGTTCTTTCTTAACTTTATCGATTTGTTGTTCAATATCCTTTAAGTTCTCACCGAGAATACTATACCCTAAATCATGCTGATCAATTTTCACTTGCAGTTGTTCACACTGCTTAGTAATTGTCGCGATTTTCTTCTCTAACTGGCGATGAACTTTCATTTCTGATTCCGAAATATGATAACTTTGTTGAATAGTGGAAATCTCAATCATTAATTTATCATTCTCATATTTCATGACAGCTGCTTCTTCCGTGATTCCTTCTCTATGATTGTTAATATATTGTCTCGAAACTACTTCTTCTTCAAATAACTCATAAAGTACGGAAACCTTATCTTTGAACTCTTCAATTTCTCTCTCGACTTCCATTACGTCTGCATGATCTAACCTTTCAATAAAGGAAACTAACTGCTTTTCCATTTCTTCTATTGTTTTCGGAAAGTCTAAATGACTTAATATGTATTCCTTCTCAATCATTTCTTGATAGCCATCTTTTAATTCAGTCAATTGATTTTGTAAAGTAGCCATACATTCCACTAACAAGTTTGGAATCGAATCCATTTTAGCAAGAATATCCTTCATTGAACCTTTACACGTTAAAACATATTCGCGAGCTTGAAGATAGTTACCCTTCTCTGTAACCTCTTCATATACAGAAATACTTTCTGCTATTTCTTCTAATTGACGTTCTAACTGATCTGCTGCCTTACCATATGTATGTCTATGTGCTAAAAGCTGTTTCTTCGCTAGTCGATAATCTTCTTGCAATTCTTTCATTTCCAAACGATTCTTTTCTTCACTGCCTACTAAATCATTCAGTTCCTCGATGATACGGTCAATATCATTTTCAATTTTCTTTAATTCTTGTGAAATTTTCCTTTGAACTCCCTTTGAACTACTAAAGCGATATTTATCAATAAATTCTTCAGCGTCGAAAAACATTCCCTCGATATCTGGAAGTTGAACGGTTACAATTTCATCCCATTCATTGCGCCATTTTTCAAACATTTCTTCTGTTTCACCATTCATGTTTAGCTGTTTGACTTTGGAGAGCTCATCCAGTACAGGGCGATTCATCACTTTCAATTTCCATTCTTCTAATTTATCAATATCTTTGTATCGCTTTTTTTTGAAGAAATATCCAATAACAAAAAAAGCAAGAATTAATACTAAACCTCCTAAAATAAACTCCACTTAAATAAAGCCTCCTGTCTGAACTATATATGTATATATTGATTAAAAGTCATTTCACCAAACTTTTAAGTTAAATAGGTCAAAAAATCCTAAAAATCATCACACAAAGTACTATTCTTTTCTCTCAAATTTCTCCCAAAAAATAGGTTCATAATATCTTTCGCCAAAAAAGGTCAAGAATCCCCTTTTTTTCAGAAAAAAAGAAGAAAAATGCTCTTTTTACTGTTTTTATGATACCATGTAAAC
>NZ_JBALMO010000046.1:34971-37262 GCF_036963345.1 Bacillus sp. JJ722 | reverse complement strand
AATAATTTTTGAGTAGTTATTTCAATTTTCCAGCAAAATTATACTTATAAATTTTATAATGAGAGGAGAATTTTAAAAATGCTAGCAGATGGACATATTCATACACCATTTTGTCCACATGGATCATCCGATTCTTTCGAGGAATATATAGAATGGTTTATTAAAAATAATGTAGAAGAAATATCATTTACAGAACATGCTCCACTACCTGAAAGCTTTGACGATACTACACCAACGAAAGATAGCGGTATGACTACGTCTAAGTTGACTGAATATATAGAACAATTACAACAACTCAAACAAAAGTACCGGAATCAAATTAAAATCAATATCGGTCTAGAAATAGATTATATTGAAGGGTTTGAAGCGAGTACCCTTTCTTTCTTACAAGATGTTGGACCCCTTTTGGATGATAGTATTCTATCTGTTCATTTTATTAAGAACAATGCTGACTATTACTGTATCGACTATAGTCATGATTATTTTAACAGCATGATACAAGTTTTCGGATCTGTATCAAATATTTATGAGAAATACTATGATACTGTTAGACAATCCATTGAAGCCAATTTAGGAGTATTTAAACCAAGAAGGATCGGCCATATTACGTTAGCACATAAGTTTCAATTAAAATTTCCTCCTGAATGTGATTTCAAACATCAGGAAGAAGGCATACTACATTTAATAAAACATCATCAGCTAGCTCTTGATTATAATGGAGCAGGAATTGTTAAAAAATATTGTGCGGAACCCTATCCTCCAGAATACCTTATAAAAAAAGCAATGGAGTTAGGAATTCCACTCGTATATGGAAGCGATGCTCATTGTGTTAAAGACCTCGGGCAAGGGTTTATGAACCTTTATAGTATTGCCGATCTAGTTAAGCCATCTAACTTGTAACACCTACTTTAGATTGTAGAAGCGAATGATTTAAGAAATCCATGCATTGCTCCTTGTATTGCTCAATATAATATTGTTCTTGAGGCAAAATATGCAATAATTGCGTGGCATAGTCGACATGCGTAAATGGTGCCGTCAAAAGTCCCTTTATCACAAGAATGAAAGACTGAATACTTACCTTACGAAATACATTCGTTTTTATGCCTTGCTCAATCACATATTGTAAATAATAACGCTCTTTTGCCATATAAGTTGATAATACTTCACGATTCAGCATCGTATCTCTAGACATTTCTCGAGTAATAAAACGTGCCGCTAAAAAATTATCACCTTGAAACTGAACCAACTTTGAAATAATTGTCTTTAAACAAGAATCCGCTCTTGAATATTCCATTTCTTGTACAGTATTCTCAATTATTGCAGTATACCGTTCAAAATAATCAACAAAACAATATTCAAGCAAACCATTTTTATTTTTAAAATAATACGCTATATTTGCTGAGTTTATTTTTGCTTTTTGGGCAATATCACGAATAGATGTTCCATCATAACCATTTGTCTGAAATAAAAGTAGGGCCGCTTCAACAATCGCTTGTTTTGTTTTATTGTTATTTTTTTCAATTCTCATCGCAATCACCTAACTTTTCATTTTTTGAAAGTATTCGTCGAATATGTAAACTTTCCTTTAAAATAGTTTCGACACCTTCAGACAGCTAGATAATAAATGTAAAAAATCATGATGAATCTAATAAAAGAAAGGGGTATCTTGATGTTTAAAGTCGAAAATTACTCAGGAACTCTAGAAGAAAAATACGAACTTCTCAACAAACAATTAGCCTCTCTTATTGAGGGTGAACAAAATCTTATCGCCAATTTAAGCAATTTCTCAGCCCTATTAAACGTATTTCTTGAACGAATAAATTGGGTCGGATTTTATTTAATGGAGAATGATGAACTAGTGTTAGGGCCATTCCAAGGGTTGCCTGCTTGTATTCGTATTCCATCAGGGAGAGGCGTTTGTGGTAAAGCAGCCAAAAGAAAAGAGACTATGATTGTAGAAGATGTCGAGCAATTCCCAGGTCATATTGCCTGTGATGCTGCATCACGATCTGAAATTGTCATCCCTATCTTCAAGAATAACGAAGTAATAGGTGTATTAGATATCGACAGCCCTGAGTTGAATCGCTTTTCGAAAGAAGAAGGTCTACTACTAGAAAAAGTCGTAAAAACATTAGAGAAACAACTGTAGTAAAAGAAAAGCGGAAGCGCCCGTTTAGCTCCGTATCTTCTTTCGCCCTTCGACTGAGATAAAGGAAACACGAAGAGCTGATAAGAGATTCGATTGTCCAGCCCCTTGAGGTCATAAGCCACTTCTCTTCCGGAAATCAAAA
>NZ_JBALMO010000046.1:12389-34961 GCF_036963345.1 Bacillus sp. JJ722 | reverse complement strand
GCTGGAGCTAGACACCACCCAAAATTATATTCTTTCTTAGTTAAAAGTAAAAAAAGCATCGGAAAACTCCGATGCTTTTTTTATATCAATTCACTAATCCAAGTACTACCTTATTCTTTCCTGTATTCTTTGCTTCATAAAGTGCAGTATCTGCTCGTTTAAACAAATCTTTTGCAGTATCTTCTTGGGCGTTATTCCAATATGATACACCACAGGAAATACTGATTTGAGGTACGGTTTCTATTTGAACTTTGGTTCTAATTCGTTCTGCAATGACCTCGCCAATCGATAATTCAACCCTCGGCAAATAAATAGCAAGCTCTTCACCACCCCATCTCGCACCTACATCTGTTCCTCGAATATTCATCTGAATAATTGCCGAGACCTGAACTAATATTTCATCTCCAACTTGATGTCCGTACGTATCATTAATCTTTTTGAAATTATCAATATCAATTAGAATAAATGTGCCTTCCTTCTCTTTATTCATCGATTCATTTAGTTTTTTGTCTAAATAACTTCGTGAATATAATCTAGTTAAGTGATCAGTTACAACCATCTTCTCTAATTCCTCACGTAGAATAGAATTTGTAAAAGCTAAAGTAGAATGATGAATCAACGATTGTAATAATTTAAAGGCTTCAAACGAAAAATGATATGCCTCACTATGCATTACAACTGCAAATCCTTTAACTACTCCACTTTGCACCATGGGCACTGCCATTACAGAGCGATACACAGAAGATATAACACCCTCTAACTGTAAATCTCCTAGAAATAGTGATTCTTTCCGATCGATAATCTTTTCTTTAATATAACGTATATACATCCAAGCCTGTTTCTTCTTAAAAAAGTTCGAACTCCCTTGAAGAATTTGGATCTCGCCATCATCTTCATATAAAATAAAACCGATTTCCTCAGCGTTAAATGACTTGCTGATTTGCTTATTCATATAAGCTATTGTTTCCGTTAAGCGTAAATTCGAATTTAATTGGTGTGAAGTTTCATTGATCAGCTGTAAATCTGCAATTAACCGTTTAGACTGTGAATACAACTGAGCATTTTCAATCGCACTTCCAGCTGTGTTAGCTAATAAAGTAATGAATTTAATCTCACCTTTAGGAAATACCATCATACAAGGAGATGTAACCTGAAGAACTCCATAAACTCCCTGCTTTCCTTTCAACGGGGCATATAAAACAGATTTCTGTTCAGTCATTAAATCCTCAAATTGTGTACTCCCCATCACGTACGCTTGCATAGCCGCAATATTTTCACTATCGTATTCCAAATCTTTTATCGGGAGGTCATTATGGTGGTTATTATCATGTGATAACAGTAAATAATAAGTGAAATCTGGAAACACTTCCTTAAGTGTGTGAATAATCTCCCTAAGTACCTCATCCATGTTCATAGAAGAATGAAACTTTTCAGTTACTCTGAAAAGCTGCTTATAGCGTTTTTCTTCAGCTACTATTCTTGAAATATTTGAAACCGTTTGGATTAAACTTGAACATTCATTTGAGAGAGCTTTGTAAAAAGAAGAATCCTGAGGTAATAACGAATTTGCTTCGCTTTCCTTCACAGCAAGAACGCCCATAACTTTTTCATCTCTTTTAAGAGAAATAATTAATTCATACTCCCCCAAAATACCTAATGGAAAATTCCGATAAAAATATTCATTATTTTTGATCTCCTCAACACGCGCTTCGCATATTTCAATATAATCTAATTTATTTTGAATTTTATTTGGATCTGTAGAAACCTTACAATATAATTGCTTTTTCTTTTCATTATATTGAAAGAAAGCGATTTCTTTTGTTGCTAAAACGTTTAAAAGTTTGTTCAATAACTGTTGTATAACCTGTTCATACTGTAAATTGTCTTGACTCATCTCTAAACAACGAATAAAAATACTCTTTAACTCGCATAATAATAAAGATTTATGTTTCTCCATTCCCATCATCCCTATAAATTGTTGCAACCTTGCACTCACCTTATCATAATTTGTTAGAAATAATTCTATTCAGTAATTAATTGTTATCTCATTCAAAGTACAGCATTTAAAGAGCGTATATCTTTCAATTATTTAATTAAGATCATCTTTAATTTTATAGTAAAAATTTCACATATATACTAATCTAATTATACCTTTATTTTCTAAAAAAATCTCGAAGATTTTATGTCCTTTTATCTATTTTTGGATATAAATCTAAATATCTTCCTAAAAAACAGGATAATTTGGCATAGTTCTTGTCTTTTAAAATCTAATCTTCATTATTTATTTTTATGATGATACAAACTCAAACTGTCCTTATATATAGTCCTTTTTAAATGTCTTCTTTACTTATTAACTCTCAACTTCGTATATTAAAATAAGCATATCCTTGACTTTACATTTCTCACATTATATAATGTCACTTGTGTAAAATATGCGGCTTGTGCAAACAGATTGTGAACACATTTTGTTCCTCATATTAGAGGTGTATCTTGTAACCCTTGGCTGCGAGGGCGAGGATACATGAAAACAAAATGGTCATGGTCATCGTTTTCACTACTGTTTTTATTTTACAAAATAAAAACACAGAGGAGGAGTCATTCATGGCTCGTTATACAGGTCCAAGCTGGAAATTATCTCGTCGTCTTGGTATTTCATTATCAGGTACAGGTAAAGAATTAGAAAAGCGTCCATACGCTCCTGGACAACATGGTCCAAACCAACGCAAAAAATTAACTGAATATGGTCTTCAGTTACAAGAAAAACAAAAACTTCGTCATATGTATGGAGTTAACGAACGTCAATTCCGTACTATTTTTGATAGAGCGGCTAAAATGAAAACTGGTATCCTTGGCGAAAACTTCATGGCATTACTTGAGTCTCGTCTTGATAACGTTGTTTACCGTCTAGGTTTAGCACGCACTCGTCGTCAAGCTCGTCAATTAGTTAACCACGGTCACATCCTTGTTGATGGAAAACGCGTTGATATTCCTTCATTCAAAGTTTTACCTGGTCAAACAATTACAGTTCGTGAAAAATCACGTAACCTTAACATCATCAAAGAAGCAATTGAAGTAAGCAACTTCATTCCTGATTATGTTACTTTCGATGCTGACAAATTAGAAGGTACTTTCACTCGTTTACCAGAACGTTCTGAAATGCCTGCTGAAATTAACGAAGCTCTTATCGTTGAGTGGTACTCTCGTTAATTTATTGAAAAAAACCATCTGTTTATACAGATGGTTTTTTCTCGTTTAAAAAAAGCTGCCGACAATGTCGACAGCCTGCAGAATGTAAGACCACAACCCATTTCACTTCTTAATATTGAATTAATGTGTATTTCTTCTTACCACGACGAATGATTGTGAATTGATTCTCTACACGATCAGCTTCTGATACTACATATTGTACATCCGTTACTTTATCACCATTGATGCTAATTGCACCATTTGTAATATCTTCACGTGCTTGGCGTTTAGATGGAGAAATCTTAGCGTTGACAAGCAACTCAACTAAGCCAACTTCTGCTCCCTCTTCATGCTGGTATGTCGGAACATCTTTGAAGCCTTGCATAATTTCAGCAGCTGTTAAACTTTTGATATCTCCGCTAAATAATGCTTGAGAAATGTTAATCGCTGTATCAAGTGCTTCCTGTCCGTGTACTAGACGAGTCATTTCTTCCGCCAGTGTTTTTTGAGCTTTTCTTAAATGTGGCTCAGTTTTAACGGATTCTTCAAGTGCTTCAATTTCTTCTTTTGATAAGAAAGTGAAGATTTTTAAGTATTTAACCACATCTTGGTCAGCTGTATTAATCCAGAACTGGTAGAACTCGTAAGGCGTTGTTTTCTCTGCATCTAACCAAACTGCTCCACTTTCTGTTTTACCAAATTTCGTACCATCTGATTTTGTTACAAGTGGAATGGTAAAGCCGTAAGCTTTTGATCCTTCACCTTGTACTTTACGGATCATTTCTAAACCAGTAGTAATATTACCCCATTGGTCACTACCACCGATTTGAACTTTACAGTTGAAATTCTCATATAAGTGATTGAAATCAATCGCTTGGAGAATTGTGTACGTAAACTCTGTGAATGAAATACCCGCTTCAAGTCTTGAAGAAACGATATCTTTTGACAACATGTAGTTTATACCGATATTTTTCCCGAAATCACGAAGGAAAGAAATCATATCCATTGAACCGATCCAGTCATAGTTATTTGTCATGACTGCACCATTTTCTCCTTCAAAATCAAAAATACGTTCTAACTGTTTCTTCAAGCACTCTACGTTATGTTGAATTTTCTCTACTGATTGTAGTTGACGCTCTTGTGTTTTACCACTTGGGTCACCAATCATACCTGTCGCTCCACCTACAAGAATAATCGGTTTATGACCAGCTTCTTGAAAGCGACGTAATGTTAAGAAAGGTAATAAATGACCAATATGCATGCTATCTGCAGTTGGATCGACACCACAGTATAAAGAAGTCATTTCTTTCTTTAATTGCTCCTTCAAACCTTCTTCATCAGTTTGTTGATAAATAATGCCTCTCCATTGTAAATCTTGTAATAAATCCATATCTGTTACCTCCTATAGTTATTCTTTTTGAAAATACAAAAAAGCCCCTTCAATATATGAAGGGGCGAAATAATCGCGGTACCACCCAACTTGAGGATTTACAACTAACAATCCTCCACTCTAAGTCAGATAACGGCTAAAAAACCGTTTGCTACTACTAACTGCCTAACAGTGTTCCTAGCAAATGCTCGAGGTAGTAATTCATGAGTTTATTTGTACCGGTTTACACCAAACACCGGCTCTCTTATACAGTGATAAACACACTACTCGCACCTGTCATTGCAACAATATAATTTATGTACGTCAATCTTTTCTGTATTCTATTACATCGCAACTCAAAAGTCAACGTTCGTCCATTTTATATAATGTTTGCAACATTCCTATGAAGTTATTTATTAAAATTATGCAATCCCGACCTTTTTACTATATGGATTGTGATATAATAAATTCTGAATTTCAGGGGGTTAAAAATAATGAAAGAAAATAAAAAGCCGAATATAGTAGTAGATTATTTCAACAGGCTTCGAGACCCAAAGAAAAAGCGAACTTATCGTATTACTTATCATGTAGTATGGAACATAATCCTTTTATTTCTCATTTTAGGTAGCATTGGTGCAGCTTTTGCAGGTGGTGTTGGAGCAGGATATTTCGCTTCCCTCGTAAAGGATGAACCTATCCGCTCAAAAGAGGAAATGTCGAAGGACATTTATAACTATGAAGAAACATCAGAGCTTTACTTTGCAAATAACGTATACCTTGGAAAGCTCCGTACAGACTTAGAGCGTGAAGAGATTCCTCTTGAGGAAATGTCGGAACACTTAAAGAATGCCGTAATTGCAACTGAGGATGAATATTTCTATGAGCACGATGGCGTTGTTCCAAAAGCCATCTTCCGAGCTCTATTTCAAGAAATGACAAATTCTGCAGTGCAATCAGGTGGTAGTACCTTAACACAACAACTTATAAAGCAACAAGTGTTAACAAATGAAGTTTCATTTGAAAGAAAAGCAAATGAAATTTTGCTAGCTTTACGTCTTGAAAAATTCTTCGATAAAGACGATATTTTAGAAGCTTACTTGAATATTTCGCCATTTGGTAGAAACTCTTCAGGTCGAAACATCGCAGGGGTTCAAGCTGCAGCAGAAGGAATATTTGGCGTTGATGCAAAGGATTTAAACCTTGCACAATCTTCATACATTGCTGGACTACCTCAAAGCCCATTTGGATACACACCTTTTACTAACGATGGAAAAAGGAAAGAGAATCTTGAACCTGGATTAAACCGTCAAAAAATTGTTCTATCACGTATGTATAGCGGCGGCTTCATAACAGAGCAAGAATACAATGAGGCTCTTGAATACGATGTAACAAAAGACTTTATTGACCCGTTGCCTCCAGCATTCGAGAAGTATCCATTTTTAACAACAGAGATTGAAAAGCGTTCAATCCAAATCATTGCAGCTCAACTTGCTAAAGAGGATGGCTATACGGAAGCAGATTTGAAGAAAGACGAAAAGTTAGGGAACAAATATGTTTCTATAGCAGATAAAGCAATACGTCAAAAAGGATATAAAATACATACAACTATTAATAAAGAGATGTATGATGCAATGGATAAAGTAACAGATAATTATCCGTATTATGGACCTTCAAAGCCAGAAATAGTTACTGATCCAGACACGAAGAAAAAGGTAACTGTTCAACAACCTGTTGAGACTGGATCTATGCTTATTGAAAACAAAACAGGCAAAATATTAAGCTTTGTTGGTGGTCGAGATTTTAAACGCGAAGAAACAAATCACGCAACATCAGCTCTTCGATCAAACGGCTCTACAATGAAGCCTTTATTAGTATATGCTCCGGCAATTGAATTAGGTAAACTAGCTCCAGGGACACTAGCTATAGATGGACCAATTAATATTAATGGCTGGCAACCTAAAAACTACGGTGGAGGTTACAGTGGATTAACAAGTGCTCGAAAGGCATTAAAATATTCACAAAATACGCCTGCCGCTCAATTCTATATGGAGATTATTGACCAAAAACCATCTAAGTATTTACAAAAGATGGGATTCACTTCATTAACAGAAGGTGATCTTGAATATCCTTCTGCATCGATTGGAGCCCTTGATAAAGGTGTTACAGTCGAGGAAAATACTAATGCCTATGCAACATTGGCTAACAACGGTCAATTTGTTGATGCTTACATGATTGAAAAGATTGAAACGAAGAAAGGTGAAGTGGTCTATCAACATAAAGTTGAACCTGTTAAGGTATTCTCGCCACAAACAGCTTACTTAACAATTGATATGATGCGCGATGTCGTTTCAAGTGGAACAGCTGCATCCGTTCGCGGTCGCTTAAACTTCTATTCTGACTTTGCAGGTAAAACAGGAACGAGTCAAAACTATCGAGACGCATGGTTTGTTGGATCCAATCCAAATGTCACTTTAGGTGTATGGAATGGTTACGATACACCTAAATCACTTCAAACATATGGTGGACTATCCTATAGTAAACGAAACCTTTACTTATGGGCTGATTATATGAATGCACTATATAAAGTCGATCCAGAATTCATTGGAACACAGAAACGTTTCCAACGTCCTGGAGGCATTGTCAGCCGTTCGTATGCATCAATGTTTAACTTACCAGGTGATTTGCTAGCAGCAGCTGGTATCGGCTCATCCGACTTATTCCCAGCTAACTACGCTATGAAAATCGGAAATGCTACAACAGCAAATGGTAAATTCGTAGTGATAGGAGATAAACGCTATTTAGCTCTTCCAACTACACCTGCTGAATTTGTTGAATCAGGAGCTGTATTATCACCTGAATTCCTAAAAATGATTGGTAGTCGTTACCTTACAGGTAATTATATGCTGTCAGATTTAGGCGGTACTGGAGGCTCTGCTGAACAGTTAAATGATAACGGACGTGCTCCTTATGCATTAAATGTCCGAGCAAATGGTAATACTATATCATGGAATAGCCATGGAGATGGTGATGTAATTGGATATCGAGTTTACAAGGATAATAGAAAAGTAGCTACAATTAAGGTTGGGCAAGGTCTATCCTTCTCTGGAGGTCCTGGTTCATATATTGTTAAGGCTGTTGATATCGCTGGTAAAGAATCACCAGCTTCTAACGTTGTTACAATTGGTGGAGAAAAACCTAGCACAACACCACCAAAGACAAATCCAGAAACAAAACCGGATTCAAAACCGGATTCGAAACCAAATCCTAACCCGAACCCAAATCCTAATCCGAATCCAACACCGGATCCGAACCCAAATCCTAATCCGGAGCAAAATCCAAACCCAACTCCCACTCCGTCCAATCCACAAAGTGAGAGTTAAAAAGAAAGAAGAGATCGACAATGTCGACCTCTTCTTTTTTCTATATTTAATCTTCAAGTGTAGATAAATCACCAGTTGGTAAATCAAGCTCCCAAGCTTTCAATACTCTTCTCATAATTTTTCCACTTCTCGTTTTCGGAAGTTTATCTTTAAATTCTATCTCTCTTGGAGCAGCATGAGCAGCTAATCCATTTCTGACAAATAAACGGATTTCTTCAATAAGCTCATCGCTCGCTTCATAGCCATCACGCAACGCAATAAAGGCTTTGATGATTTCTCCACGAACAGGATCAGGCTTCCCAATTACGCCGGCTTCAGCAATCGCTGGATGCTCTACTAATTTACTCTCTACTTCAAAAGGACCTACACGCTCACCAGCCGTCATAATAACGTCATCAATTCGACCTTGGAACCAGAAGTAACCATCTTCATCCATATAAGCAGAATCTCCAGATACATACCAATCACCAGGCATGAAGTATGATTGATACTTTTCAGGGTTATTCCAAATTTGATTCATCATCGATGGCCACCCTTTTCTAATAGCTAAATTACCCATCCGATAAGGTGGTAATTCATTTCCTTGATCATCGACGATTGCCGCGGTTACACCTGGAATTGGTTTACCCATTGATCCAGGTTTAATTTCCATACAAGGATAATTACAAATCAATTGACCACCTGTCTCTGTCATCCACCAAGTATCATGAATACGAAGATTGAACACTTTCATACCCCAACGAACTACTTCAGGATTTAATGGTTCTCCAACACTTAAAATATGACGTAAAGTGCTTAAATCAAATTTCTTAACAACTTCATCACCGGCACCCATCAACATCCTAAATGAAGTAGGAGCACTATACCAAACTGTTACACCATAATCTTCAATCGTTTGATACCAAGTTTCTGGCTTAAAGCGACCTCCAACAACAACATTAGAAACACCATTTAGCCACGGACCAAATATTCCATAGGAAGTACCTGTAACCCAACCTGGGTCCGCAGTACACCAATAAACATCACACTCTTTCAAATCCAATACCCATTTAGCAGTTTGATAATGTTGGATCATCGCATTATGTACATGCAATACTCCTTTTGGCTTACCTGTTGATCCAGATGTATAGTGTAATAATAAACCATCATTACGACCTACCCACTGAATATCTAGCTTGTTACTTGCACCTTGAAAATGTTTATTGTAGTCAATTACTTTACCTTCTTCTTTGACATTTTCGCCGACTACGAAGACATGCGTTAAAGCAGAAAGCTCCTCAACAGGAATTCTAGATAATAACTCTGGGGTAGTAATGATTACTTTCGCTTCACTATCTTCTAAGCGATCTCGAACTGCACCTTCCATGAAAGCTTCGAAAAGCGGTCCAACGATTGCTCCTAATTTCACAGCACCAAGCAATGCAAAATATAATTCAGGAGAACGAGGCATAAAGATGAATACTCTATCGCCTTTCGCAACACCTGCAACACTCTTTAATACATTACCAGCTTTATTCGATTGTTCTTTCATTTCTTTAAATGTATACTTTTCATTTCTGTCTGCATTTCTATAATATAGAGCTACTTTGTTCTTTCTAACACCTTCAGCATGGCGGTCAATTGCTTCATAGGCCATATTGACCTGTCCAGTTTTATGCCAAGAGAAATTCTCTTCTACCTGTGTCCAATCGAACTCCCTATACATTTCTTCATAGCTTTGTAAATTATAATTCCCTTGAATCACTGATAGCGCTTCCACTTTCATCCGTCCATCCCCTTTTTTTACAAGTTACAATTTATTATAAATGATTTATAGTTTATTCTCAATTTTTAAAATATTTATCGAAATGGTCTTTTTATACCAATTCCTCTATCTACCTTATGCTTCACCAAAGTTCACACAAAATATAATAATAATTCGTTATTTTATAATATTTTATGCAATAATAAGAAAGATGAAATTAATAAGGCGGTGACAGGATGGACCACAGGAAAACGTACTATGCTAAAGAATTCGAAACTACGCAAGGTACTATTATTATTGAAGGTCCCGTATTACCCGAAAACCTAGAAAAATATGAATTCCACGAAGGTCTAGTTGCTTTTCGTCCACCCGTACAACAACATAAAGCAATTGTTGAAATATCTAAATTACCTGAAGGACGAATCATTGTTGCGAGAAAGGACCATTTAGTTGTTGGATATGTTACTTATTTATATCCAGACGAGTTAGAAAGATGGTCTGAAGGTAATATGGATGATTTAATCGAACTTGGAGCGATTGAAGTTGCTTCTGAGTATCGAGGATGTGGAGTAGGAAAAAACATGCTTCGTGTAGCCATGATGGATGATGCAATGGAAGATTACATCATTATTACCACAGAATATTACTGGCATTGGGACCTAAAAGGAACGGGCCTAAATGTATGGGAATATAGAAAAGTCATGGAGAAAATGATGCAAGCTGGTGGACTGGAATATTTCGCAACCGATGATCCTGAGATATGCTCGCATCCAGCTAACTGTTTAATGGCACGAATCGGTTCAAGAGTTCCCACTGATTCTATTGAAAAGTTTGATCAGTTACGTTTTATGAATCGTTTTATGTACTAGATTATAGCAGCGACTATTCAATCTAAAATCATATATTACTCACTTCATGTATTACCTAGTTTTACTAGATACTTCAATTAAAGGAGGCTATTCTTTTGATACTAGAAGAAATCATGAGTCAAGATGTTGTTACTTTAACTGAGCAAGATACCATAAAAAAAGCCATCGAAGTTATGAGAGAGCATAAAATTCGTCACATTCCCATTGTGAACGCTGAATATCATTGTACTGGGTTAGTATCCAATCAGGATATTAGAGATGCTACACCATCTATTTTTGCTTCTACTGAAAACACAGATATTCTTCAAAAGCCATTGAGTTCTATTATGAAAACGAATTTAATTACAGGGCATCCCCTTGACTTCGTTGAGGATGTAGCAGTTGTGTTTTACGAGAATAAAATTGGATGTATGCCAATCTTAAATGACAAGAAACTTGTAGGAATTATATCGGAAACAGATTTGCTGCATACATTTGTTGAATTAACTGGTTCAAATCAGCCAGGCTCACAAATTCAGATAAAAGTACCTAACAAAGCAGGCATGTTAAGCGATATAGCAACGATATTTAAAACAAAGAAAGTAAATATTCTAAGTGTTCTTGTCTATCCTGATCCTTCTGATAATCAATTTAAAATACTAGCTATACGAGTACAAACAATGAATCCGCTACCCATTGTCTCTAGTCTTAAAGGACATGGATATAACATTCTCTGGCCTAAAGAACCGGAGTTCATCTCATGAAAAAAGCAGTATTTGTTTATTCAGAGGACTTATTAAACTACAAATTTAATGACAATCATCCATTTAATCAATTACGAATTAAAATGACATTAGACTTACTCCAAATGTGTAACGCAATAAGTGATGAGGATATCATTAAACCACGTATGGCAACGGATGAAGAACTTTGCTTGATTCATGATCCCAATTACGTTAACGCTGTTAAGCTAGCGAGCGAAGGATTATTATCAGAAGAACGAGCTGAAAACTATGGACTAGGAACAGAAGATACTCCTATCTTTCCTAATATGCATGAAGCTAGTGCCTTGCTAGTAGGTGGCACTTTAACGGCTGTCGATGCAGTTATGTCTGGAAAAGCAGAACATGCCTTAAACTTAGGTGGTGGACTCCATCATAGCTTTAGAGGTAAAGCTTCAGGATTTTGCATATATAACGATAACTCTGTTGCAATTAAATATTTACAAAAACATTATAATGCCAAAGTTTTATATGTAGATACAGATGCTCACCACGGAGACGGCGTACAGTGGTCTTTCTACGATGACGATCAAGCTTGTACATTTTCCATTCATGAAACGGGACGATACTTGTTTCCCGGTACGGGAAATATCAATGAGCGTGGTCAAGGGAAAGGCTACGGGTATTCCTTTAATATACCTGTAGATGCTTTTACTGAAGATGAATCATGGCTTCATGCTTATGAAACAGCATTTAAAGAAATTATCGAATTTTTCAAACCTGATATTATATTAACGCAGAATGGAGCAGACGCTCACTACCTTGATCCCCTCACACATTTATCTGCTACCATAAATATATATGAACAAATTCCCAGACTTGCACACGAACTAGCACATCAATATTGTAACGGACGTTGGGTTGCTGTCGGTGGTGGAGGCTATGACATCTGGCGAGTAGTTCCAAGGGCTTGGGCAAGAATCTGGTTAGAAATGACTGAATTATCACACACCAACGGAGATATTCCAATGGAATGGATAGAGAAATGGCAACAGGAAGCGCCCGTTACTTTACCAAACAAATGGCATGATCCTATGCATATGTATGAACCAATTCCTCGCAAATCCGAAATTACCGAAAAAAATGCACAAATGGTAGACAAATCACTATACCCAATTCGATCTAGTAAAAAGACGGTTGATAAATAAATTAGCGTAAGCGCTCAAAAGAAGACAGTAGTCGATTCCATGTGTGGAGCTATGTTAATATACATTCTTACCTCTTCAAAAAAGGTTGTTCCCATTTGGGAACAACCTTTAACTATTTTTTATTCTTCTATTTTCTTAGTCGAATGACGTTCTTCAATTCGATGTGGTAGAACAACAATATCATCACTAACAGATTCTTTATTCATTAATTTAGTAAGCAATCGCATTGCAACCGCGCCAATATCATATAAAGGTTGGACAATCGTTGAGATTTGTGGTCTAACCATCAATGTTAATTTCGTATTGTCGAAGCTAATTACTTCTATATCATCAGGTACATTAAAGCCCTTATCTTGAATGCCATGAACAACACCGACTGCCATTTCATCCGCTCCTACCAACACAGAAGTTGGTCGATCTGCTAATTCAAGCAATCGATCTGCAGCTTCAATTCCTGAGTCATACGTGAAATCGCCCTCAATCAAATAATCTTCATTGTACTCTATGTTATTCTCTTCTAACGCTTTCTTGTATCCAGCGATTTTCTTAATATTGATTGGTTCTTCAAAGTTCCCTATTACTAAAGCGATTTTTGAATGACCTCTACTAATGAAGCTCTTTACACTATCATACGATGCTGCTTCGTAGTCAATATTAACAGATGATATTTGCTTACTATTCTCTACTGACCCTGCAAGCACAATCGGTACTGGTGATTTTTTAAATTCATTAACATGCTCTTCTGTAATATTTGAACCCATGAAAATAAGACCATCAACTTGCTTCCCTAACATTGTATTTAACAGATGTAGTTCTTTATCTTTATTTTCATCAGAATTACTTAAAATAATATTGTATTTGTACATTGTAGCAATGTCTTCAATTCCTCTAGCTAGTTCCGCAAAAAAGATATTTGAAATGTCAGGAATAATTAGTCCTACAGTTGTTGTCTTCTTACTAGCTAAACCTCTTGCAACCGCATTCGGACGATATCCTAATCGATCAATTACTTCCATTACTTTCTTTCTTGTAGCTGGTTTAACGTTCGGATTTCCGTTTACGACACGCGAAACCGTCGCCATAGAAACATTCGCTTCTCGTGCTACATCATATATGGTTATGTTATTCATTTCACTTGGCACTCCTTCAGTAATTAAAATAAGTTCTTTATGACATGTTAAAAAACTATATGTAACATGAAATTCTATACTTGATAAAAACATGTATTGTTCAAAATTGCACAAAGAAAAACACATATGCATATTGTAAATAATACTCTATTAATACTTTATATTACGATAAGGTACTGAGAACTGCAATGTTGTTTGTATAAATTTTTCCTCAAGTTAAAAATTCTATCCTATTATATAATACCATTTCATCACTATTATCTGACAGATTTTTCAACAATATAATAATCAGAATTATATTTTTTTATTATACATAACGTACACAGTACTTATAATGAAAAAGGGTTATTTCCTTATTAACGGAAATAACCCTTTGATTATATGTTTATTGTTTCACAGTTACTTTTAACTGATTTTGAATGTTTGTCCAGAAAGTATCGAACTCTTGGAAGTCCATTTGTTGAGCTGAGTCAGAAAGAGCCACACTTGGATCTGGATGAACTTCAGCCATAACACCATCTGCTCCAATAGCTAATGCTGCTTTAGCTGCAGGAAGTAATAAATCTTTACGTCCTGTAGAATGTGTTACGTCAACAAGAACTGGTAAATGTGTTTCTTGTTTAAGAATAGGTACAGCTGTAATATCTAGTGTATTTCTTGTCGCTTTCTCATATGTGCGAATTCCTCGCTCACAAAGAATGATATTACCATTACCTTGAGACATAATGTATTCTGCTGCATGAATGAATTCATCAATTGTGGCTGATAATCCACGTTTTAGAAGAACTGGTTTATCTACTGCACCTGCGACTTTTAACAATTCGAAGTTATGCATATTACGCGCACCGATTTGAATAACATCGATATAGTCTAGTGATTTTTCAATATCAGATGGGCTAACAATTTCAGTAATGACAGATAAGCCAAACTCGTCACTAACTCGTTTCAAAATTTGTAGACCTTCAAGTCCTAACCCTTGGAAATCATACGGAGAAGTTCTTGGTTTGTAAGCTCCTCCTCTAATGAATTTCAACCCTTTAGCTTTTAGCTCTTGTGCCACTGCAGCCACTTGTTCATATGATTCTACAGCACAAGGACCGAAGACCATTGTAGGAGTTCCATTTCCGACCTTCTCATTATTAATTGTAATTATAGTATCTTCTGGTTTTCTCTTTCTTGATACTAATAATGCTTTCTTCTGATCATCTTTTTGAAGATTCAAACTCATTTTGAAGATTTCTTTGAAAATATGTTTGATAGTGCTGTTGTCTAAAGGACCTTGATTATTCTCTTCGATAAGATCTAACATAGCACGTTCTCTTAATGGATCATATTTATTAACACCTTGTTTTTCTTTCACACGGCCAATTTCTTGTACAACCGTTGCTCTTTCGTTAATAAGCTTTAATAATGAAAGATTAATATCATCCAGTTTCTCACGTAATTCATTCAATTCGTTGTTGCTCATGTCCCATCCATTCCCTTCAAATATGTTTTAAATCTCTGCATTAAAGTGTACTTCAATTATTTCAATGGATCACTGATCCAACGACTTTAATGACTTTAACTATAATTAGAAAATATTATAAATCAATTTAAACTAAATGTCACGAAAAAACTTCATTAATTAAACGCTTTTAAGTACTAAAGTAAAATATTTTTCCAAATACATCGAAATTTAAAGTATTATTAAAGTATCCTAATTTAATACGTATATAAGAGATTTTTTCAATATTTTAAGAATATATTTAAGAGTAATCTTTCATTATCAGTAAAATAAAAAGAAGGTGTTTAGGTTGCAAGAGAAATTATTTGCATTAGATATAGGAACTCGTTCAGTAGTTGGCATTACCTTAGAGAAAGTAGAGAATACTTATCATGTTACAGACATTCTATCGATTGAACATACGGAAAGGGCTATGCTAGATGGACAAATTCATGATGTTCTCTCTGTATCAAAGATTATTGCAGAGATAAAAGAAAAAATGGAAGTTGACCACGGTCCATTAAAGAGCGTATGTGTAGCTGCCGCTGGTAGGGCTTTAAAAACAGAACAAGCATCCGTCTCTGTTAATATTCAAGGTAAGCCTATGATTAACAAACAAGATATTCTCCATCTAGAACTATCAGCAGTCCAACAAGCACAAACTCTTGTTGCTGAAAAATATAATAATGAACGAAGTTTTGATTATTATTGTGTAGGCTACTCAGTTTTATACTATCGATTAGATGGCGTAGAAATAGGGAGTTTAATTGATCAAAGCGGCGAAGAGGCATCTGTAGAAATTATTGCAACATTTCTTCCAAAAGTAGTCGTTGAATCTCTTATTGCGGCTCTTAAGCGAGCAGATCTTGAAATGCAGGCGCTTACTCTTGAGCCTATTGCAGCAATAAATGTACTTATTCCACCTTCTATGCGTAGATTAAATGTTGCTTTAGTTGATATCGGAGCTGGAACATCTGATATTGCTATAACAGATTCGGGAACAGTAATTGCGTATGGAATGGTTCCAATTGCTGGAGATGAAATTACAGAAGCAATTAGTGATTCTCTTCTGCTTGATTTCCCATTAGCTGAAAATACGAAACGTCAATTAAACACAGAAGATACGATTACTGTAACGGATATACTCGGATTTGAAGAGGAAATCTCCAAGGAAGCAATAGTTGAAAAAATTTATCCTGCGTTAACGAAACTTGCGGAAGCAATCAGCAGTGAGATTTTACAATTGAACAATAATCATTCACCTAAAGCTATTATGCTCGTTGGGGGAGGCAGTCTAACACCTGAGCTACCTAGACTTCTCTCAGAAAATTTAGACCTTCCAGTAAACAGAGTAGCCGTTAGAGGAATTGATGCCATTCAAAATTTAACAATTGACGCTAAAGTTCCTAAAGGACCTGAACTTGTTACACCTATCGGTATTGCTTTAGCAGCGCAAAAGAATCCCATTCAATATATTTCAGTAACAGTAAATAATATAGTTGTTCGTTTATTTGATATGAAACGATTAACAATAGGGGATTGCTTACTTGCAACAGGAATGAAAGTCAATAAATTATATGGTAAACCTGGAATGGCCATTATGGTTAATGTCAACGGCCAAAGAATTACGGTTCCTGGTAATCATGGAGGCGCACCAACAATCTCACTTAACGATCAACCCGCTTCATTAGATGATGAGATTTCGGCTAACGATAATATCAGTGTAGTACAAGGTAACGATGGCACCCAACCAACTGTACACATTAAAGATTTACTAGATGATATTCCAAGAAAATCCGTTATTATCAACCAAACGAAATATGTTATTGAAGCCGTAATTAAGAAAAACGGTAACATCGTAACAAATGATGAAGAAGTCCATGATCGTGATGAAATCATATGTAAGCTGCCTGATACAGTGGAAGCATTATTGAAAGCATTGGGACTTACTGAATTACTGTCGCAATTACAAACTTTCACCGTTTATTTAAATGATAAAGCTTATTCCTTAAATAAATTTAGTGGCAAGATTATCAAGAATGGTATTGATGCACGCTTATCCTCCCCTTTTGAAGATGGTGATACAATTCAGATTGAACGTGCTACTGCACCAACTCTTCTCGACGTTGCTAATAGTCTAAATCTCGTACTAACTCATTCGATTCCAGTAACATTTAACGGAAATCGAATCACCTTAAAGAAGACGGTAACAGAAATTTATCGAGGGGATTATTTATTACAAGAAAAGGATCTTCTAAAATATGGTGAGAACTTAAAAATCGTGCACAACAAGATAGAACCATTTATATTCCAAGATTTATTTCGCCATGTTGATATCGACTTACCAAAAGTCGCAAATAGCCGTTTCATATTAGTAAAAAACAATAAAGAAATTGGCTTTCATGAAGAAATAGAACCTGGCGACGATTTAAAAATTATGTGGCCAGCCTATAGCAACAAGACTCAACAAGAACAATGACTTTGTGGGGTGCATCTCTTGAATGAGATGTACTCTTTTTTTGCGCAAATGAAATTATATGTTTGATTCTCCGCTCATATTTTAGTGTACCACTCCTCTTCTTCATCATGAGGTAACTCGTTCTTTTTACTTGCTGACAATGGGGTAGCATCCCATTATAGAAGATGACAATTTTGTAAGAATACAAGCTTAATTTGTAAGACAAATACATTTCTACTTTAACAATATTCTTCTAAAATAACATATGACCTAGTACAACAAACAATACAGTTCAATTGAACATGTATAAGGAGGAATTAAAGTGCATGAAGACATTATTACATGTTACAACTGCTATAACCCTAATGCTGTCAAATAGAACCTTAGACTACTGACAGTGTATACGCACAGTCTACTCTAAAAATTCGATAAGTAGCCACCGTAAACGACAAGCTTATATGAAAAGCATAAATTCAATCAAGGGGAATGTTTAATGAAACCATCAGTAAGAATTTGTATGTTAATGATTGCTATGATTTTGGCGGTAGCGGTCTCACACCCAAAATAGTAAACGCCGAATCAAGCGAAAAAATTCAAAAGATCGATAAGTTTGTTGAAAAGCAAAGAAGCATTAGTAAAATTCCAGGGATATCGGTGGTTATTGTAGATAAAGGGAAAACGGTATATCAAAAAGGATTCGGGTATGCTGATGTAAAAGCGAAAACACCCGTGACCTCTAATACATTATTTGAAATCGGCTCTACAACGAAAGCATTTACAGGTCTAGCCATTCTACAATTAGAAAAAGAAGGGCTGTTAAAACGATCGGATGATGTTCAGAAATATATCCCATGGTTGGATTTAAAATATAATGGAAAGTCGCAGACGATTACTTTGAATCAGCTGCTTTATCATACAAGCGGGATAGCTTTTAATTCTATAACTCAAATTCCTGAAAATAATGCAGATAATGCCCTTGAGTTGACTGTAAGAACATTGCTGGACCAGCAATTAAATCGGAAGCCAGGCAGCTCGTTTGAATATGCAACAATCAATTACGATGTATTGGGACTCGTTATCGAGAACGTAACAAAGCAGTCCTATGATGAGTATATAAAACAGCATATATTAGAGCCCATCGGTATGAAAGACTCGTTTGTTGGGCTGCATCAAGTTCAGTCCACTGAGATGGCAACCGGTTATAAAATAGGATTTTTGAGAGAGCAGCCGTTTACGCCGCCCATATACCGGGGGAATGTACCAGCTGGGTATATTATCAGCAACACGAATGATATAGCCAAATGGATGAAACTACAGTTAGGAAGCGATCCAAGCCATTCGTTCGACAAACAGCTCATTCAAGAATCGCACATCCCTGATCAGTCCGTGAAGCCCTTCGATAAGGAAACCTACTATGCCAGCGGCTGGGGAGTTATGAAAAAAAACGAAAAACAATATATTTTCCATGCCGGAGAAAACCCAACGTTTACCTCGTATTTCATCATGCAACCCGATGAACAATTAGGGGTAGCAATTCTATCCAATATGAATTCAAGCTTTACGACAGCCATAGGTCAAGGCGTAATGGATATATGGGAGGGAAACGATGTTACTAATAATCATTCCGACAGCTATCAAAAGGTGGATAGATTCGCGACCATCCTGCTTATTGTAGTCAGCTGTTTTGGTTTATTTTTTATCCTACTATCATTAAGAATAATGAGGCAGCTTGTTAGAAAACAACGAATTAGGACATCACTAAACATAAAGAGGATCTTGATATTGTCCATTCATACGTTGATTGTAGCTGCAATCTTGGCATTTACGATCATGTTCCCGAAAATATTGGGATTGACCTGGACATTTATTAAAGTATGGGCCCCAATGACAATTTCACTGTTTCTTTATAGTCTTATTGCGGTAAGTATCATTTATTATTTGGGTGGATTATTGCTTATTTTCACCAAAAAAATGAAATTAAAGACGAACTAGATTTCGCCTAAACAACCTCAGCAATAATGAAGTAATGAAAAAAGCCTAATTTCTAAGCATTAAATTGAGAAATTAGGCTTTTTTTCATAAAATTGAAACAATTACTCTTCTGCTAGCGCTTTAATAATAGCTGATTGAGTAATATTCCAATGTGAATCATGCCATGCAACATTACCGTTCTTGAAGAGGATTGCTTGAGGTGTCTCATGTTTGATATGATATGTTTCTTCAATTGTATTTGATAGTTCTCTGTCTTGTTGCACAATTAAATATACTGATGGAAATCCTTTATTACTTTCAGTAAATTTAATAAATTCATCATATGCTGCACTACTAACAGGGCAAGTTGAGCTATGTTTAAATAAAAGAACAGCATCTTCTTTCAAGTACTCTTGTAATTGCTCTTTGTCATGTATATGTTCTAACGTCATTATTAACCTCGTCCTTTCTAAAGGAATTCAAAAAAATAAGCGGTGAAGTCATATTAACACTTCACCGCTGAAAAATCCAATATCACCGAAATTGCTGATTACTGTTTTAATTTGTTTTCTGTTTCTGTTAGAGCATTCTCAGCTTCTTCTAGCTTTTGCTTAACCTGATACTCATCTACAGGAGTATTAACCGATTGCGGTGCTTCTTTACGCTGTAATTTTTTCACATTTTCTTTCAGAGCAACAGTTTGCTTAGAAACAGTTTCACCTAATGATCCCGTTTTTGCTTTCGCTGCTTCTGTTAATTCAGCACCTTTTTCTATTGCTGTTTTTCTAAGTTTTTCTGTTTGAAGCGATAAATATTTTGCACCATCATTTAAATCATAACGAAGTTCTTTTCCTGATTTAGGAGCGAGGAATAGAGCAGTAGCTGCACCAACAATTCCTCCAATTAATGCACCAATCATAAAATCTTTAGAATTAATAGAGTCTCGATTATAATCATTTTTTGCACTATCTCTTGAAAGGTCTTTTTGGTATTCGTTTGAATTCATATTAATCTCCTCTTTCCTAATATTAAAATGAAAATTAGCTTCGTGAACGTAAATTGATTTTTCTCGCTTTCTTTTCTGGACTTATATCTTCTTCATAAATAGCATCTGTAGATGATTGAGTCTTTCTTTCAGATCTCTTCTTCCACATATCGCGGAGTTCGAAAAATGCATTACCCCATTGCACTACTTGAGCAATCTTGTCTTGATTATCTACTAATTCATTTTCAACTTTCTTCGTTACATTTTGTAAAGAACTATTGAAACCTCTAACAGTTGTTCCAACCTCTTTAACAGCATCAACTACAGTATTTAAATTTTCCGATTTCTTCTGTAAATCTTCTGCCAATGCATTTGTTTTATGTAATAGAAGAGTCGATTCAGTAGTTAATCCTTGCAATTGTTTTTCTAAACCAGTGAGTGTCTGTGATACACTATCAAGCGTTACTTGAAGTGATTTTAACGTTTTTGTTAAGAAAATTACTAATATCAAAAACGCAATAGCCGCTACAGCTGCACTCAAATATAGAATTATTTCCATTTTACACCTCCGCACTTGCACTTTCTAGATAAATACCCTTATTCACCCATTATAAACTATTCTACACGTAAAGCTTTAAAAAAAGTAGCGTGAAAAAACTTTTCTTTATCAAAAAAAGTCTACTACTAAAATTCTTTCAAAAATTCGGTTACAATAATAAAGACATGTTCATATTCAACACATATAACAATTGGAGGTTAGTAAATCGTGAGAGATCCTAGAATTAGTAAATTAGCAAGTAATCTAATTAATTATTCCTTAAAACTGAAAAAGGGTGAAAAAGTACTTATAGAAAACTTCGGTATTCAACGTGAGTTAGTAAAAGCTATAGTTGAAGAAGCTTATAAAGTAGGAGCATATCCATTCGTATCATTAAAGGATCATCAAATTGATCGCGCATTACTAATGGGTGCAGAGAAAGAACAATATGAAATGTTGGCAACTTTCGAAGCAACTGTTATGAAGGAGATGGATGCGTACATTGGTCTTCGTTCTGGCGATAATATTAACGAACTTGCTGATGTTCCGGCAGATCGTATGAAGATTCAAGGAGATACTGTTGGCAAAAAAGTACACAGTGATATTCGTGTTCCAAAAACAAAATGGGTTGTTATGCGTTACCCAAATAGTGCAATGGCTCAACTAGCTAAAATGAGTACTGAAGCTTTTGAAGATTTCTATTTTAATGTTTGCAATTTAGATTACAGCAAAATGAGTAAAGCAATGGACAACCTTGTAGAACTTATGAATAAAACAGATAAAGTTCGCTTAACCGGACCTGGCACTGACCTTACCTTCTCTATTAAAGATATACCAGCAATTAAATGTGCTGGTGAAATGAATATTCCTGATGGTGAAGTATTCACTGCTCCAGTTAAAGATTCAGTAAATGGTGTGATTACATATAACACACCTTCACCATATCAAGGATTTACATTTGAAAACGTGAAGCTTACATTTAAAGATGGAAAAATTATTGACGCTGAAGCAAATGATACAGAGCGCATCAATAAAATCTTCGACACAGACGAAGGTGCTCGTTATGTTGGTGAGTTCGCAATTGGAGTAAATCCATATATTCTACAACCAATGCAAGATATCCTTTTCGATGAAAAAATTGATGGTAGTTTCCACTTTACTCCAGGTCAATGCTATGATGAAGCTTTTAATGGTAATTCATCTAATATTCACTGGGACATGGTTAACATTCAAAGACCTGAATATGGTGGTGGAGAAATCTACTTCGATGACGTTCTAATTCGTAAAGACGGCCTTTTCGTCATTCCTGAGCTAGAGAGCTTAAATCCTGAAAATCTAAAATAATTAGAAAAGCGCAAGCTCCCGTTTAGCTCCGTATCTTCTTTTGCCCATCGACTGAGGTATAGGAAACACGAAGAGCTGACAAGCGCTTCGATTGTCCAGCTTCATCGGGCCGACTCCGCATTTCTCAGTTGACTTATCGTAAGGAGATTGGCGAAGTCCACTAGGAGCTGGACGCTGGAGCTAGATAATAAAAAAGCGAGTGA
>NZ_JBALMO010000046.1:7361-12363 GCF_036963345.1 Bacillus sp. JJ722 | reverse complement strand
TCACTCGCTTTTTTATTATTGCTCTTTTAATAACGTTTCATATGCGATTTGGAACTTTTGAATATCTCCTGCACCCATAAATAAAATAACGCTATTTTCATATTGCTTTAATGAAGACGTATCATCTTGCATTAATAGTTCTCCATTTGGGATTTTATCAAGAAGGTCATTAATTGTTAACTTTCCTTGATGTTCTCTAGCAGAGCCGAAAATATCGCATAAAAATACTTTATCCGCTAAATTCAAGCTTTCAGCAAACTGCTCCAAGAATTTTTGTGTTCTGCTAAATGTATGCGGTTGGAAAACAGCAATAATCTCTCTATCCGGATATTTTTGTTTTGCCGCATCAATTGTAGCTTTTATTTCAGTAGGATGATGAGCATAATCATCTACTAAAATTTGTGTGCCGATTTCCGTTTCAGAGAATCTTCTTTTTACACCAGTAAAAGTAGCTAATTGAGACTGAACAACTTCTGGATCAATATTTTCATACTGACACAGTGCAATAACTGCTAAGGCATTTAGCACACTGTGATTACCAAACATTGGAATAGTAAATGTTTCAAAATAATTATTTCTCACATATACTTCAAATGTTGTTCCTTTAGATGATGTTGTTAGGTTGCGTGCTTGAAAGTCATTCTCTTCATTGAATCCGTAAAAAATAACCGGGACTCTAGCTTGAATTCGTTGTAATTGCTCATCATCACCACAAGCAATGATTCCACGATTAACTTGAAGAGCCATATCTTGAAACGCTTGAAACACATCCTCAAGACTTGAAAAATAATCAGGATGATCAAAATCAATGTTAGTCATGATTGCATAATCTGGATGATATGATAAGAAATGACGACGATATTCACATGCTTCGAACACGAAAAACTCCGCATCGCGCTCTCCTTTTCCAGTTCCATCACCAATTAGAAAAGAAGTAGGTTTTGCTCCCTTAATAACATGGGCCATTAAACCTGTTGTAGATGTTTTACCATGAGCTCCTGTTATAGCCACACTAGTAAATTTCTTAATGAAATCTCCTAAGAATCGATGATAGCGTACGACAGGAATATCCAACTCTACAGCTCTTTGAATTTCTTCATGTGTATCAGGAAAAGCATTGCCTGCAATAACCGTTAAATCACTTGTAATATTATCCTTATTAAAAGGTAAAATTGTAATTCCTGCATCTTCTAATGCCGCTTGTGTAAAAAAGTATTTTTCAATATCAGAACCTTGAACTTTTAACCCCATATCATGAAGCACTTGTGCCAGTGCACTCATGCCGGATCCTTTAATACCAACAAAATGGTAAACAGTCATACGAGAACCTCCAACAATCGTCTATCTGCAGTACAGCATATGACGTTTTGCATTATTAAGAACATGTTTTTATGCTCTTAGAACAAGAGTGCATAAACTAGCACTCCTAAAGAAACATTATATCATAAAAAATATTTTTCCGCCAAATACACTATTTTACTGAAATTCATCCAGTATTATTTTATCCTATTCTATTTGATGGATGTATCATTTTTTTACAATTCTACTCTTTCTAAGCGAGGATTCGGTCGATATTTACGACCTTCCTTCGCTTGTGGTTTACCATTCAACATTACATTGTCGCCGGTAAAACCAATATTTATTTTTAATATGCTACTTCCTACTCCATACATATCAACTGGAACTCCACGTTTTTCAAATTCTTCTATACGCTTCTCTGTAAATCCACCTGTAACAACGATTTTCACATGCTGATAACCTTCCGCATCAAGTGCTTGGCGTAGTGCAAAAATAAGCTCTGCATTTACTCCACGGGGATCAAATGTTCCAAGTAGATGTTGATTTCTCAGGAAATATTTATCGATTAACGTTCTTGAAGTATCTACACGAACACCTTTTAGAAGACTTCCGAACTCTCTTGCCACCTTCAATGAATCTGTAATGACATCATTGTTATAGTCAACTAATGCTGTTAACTCATCTTCTGGAAATTTCTTGTAATAAGCTTTGCAGGCTTCTACAATATCTCCATTAAACATTTGGATAAGTGCATGAGGCATCGTTCCCATTCCTTGCTTACCCCACCATTCATTCATGGCATGTGTAGCTTGAGCCGTTGCTCCTCCAATATAGGCAGCATAGCCATCTCCAGCTTGTTGGGTAAAGTGATCATCACGATCTCCCATAAAGATGACTGGCTTCTGCACACCGGAAACTCCTGCGGCTTTTACCACATTATATACATTCGTAGCTACAGAGGTTCTACGAGCAAAAATCCCATCAATAATACCCTCTAGGAAACCGAAGTTTTGGTAATGACCTTTAATTGTCATTACCGTTTCAAACGGGCTAACTTTATCCCCATCACTAAGTGAATATATTTCAAGTTCTTCCGGTTTTTCAGCGAACTCTTGGATTAATGCAATGACTTCATCAGTACCGCAAAGAACGGCTTCTTGCTTTTGAAAAAATTGCATAGTTACTTCGTTTTCCGGGCAAAACTCTTCTATAATTTCTTTCGTCTTTAAAAAGTAAACAGCTGAAAACCAGCCATTCTTTACTCGACGATCAAACTTAAATGTATGATTGGATAATCTTTTGATTTTTCCTTGAAGCTTTAACTCGATTTCCTTCATCCTAAAAATCCCTCTTTTACATGTGCAGTTAAATCTAATCCGTTTGTTTAACGTCAGAAATAACACTGAAGTATAGTACAAACGATTTTTAAATGCTTATTTTTAAATAGAGACATGAGGCTATCCGAAAAGTGATTTTCAATCACTTTTCGAACGCCCTTTTACGCTTTGTTTGTCCTCCGAAGTAGTTTACATGAAATAGGTACACTCGACTGTTATGTTAGAATACCTATATTTGGCGCTTTCGGTCTAGATGAAACCCATGTATCTTCTTAAAAATTTAAAGAATTACTTTCCCATCAAACAAATATAGTAAATAGGACTTATTAAATAACCTCATTGGTCTAAATTTTTTTCAATCTCTTATTCTCTCAATTATTCAAGTTGCTGTTCCATCCATTCTTGTAATTCAGCACTTGTCATCAACACTTCGCGAGGTTTGCTTCCTCTTGCCTCTGAAATGATACCATAGCTTTCCATCATATCAATTAATCTAGCAGCACGATTGTAACCAATATGGAATCTTCTTTGTAGACTCGATGTTGATGCACCATCTTGATACACAACGAATTCACATGCTTCCATAAATAAGTCATCACGTTCTTCAGAGATTTGCGCTTTTGCTAACAGATCCTCTTGCTGAAATAAGAATTGTGGCTCTTGTTCTTTTCGAACAAAATCAACAACCTCTTCAATCTCTTCATCGCTCACATATGTTCCTTGTAAACGTACCGTTTTTGAAGATCCATTCTCTAAGAACAGCATATCTCCTCGCCCTAACAATTTCTCCGCTCCACCCGCATCAATAATTGTTCGAGAATCAATTTGTGAGGAAACAGAAAATGCAATTCTCGTTGGAATATTGGCTTTAATTAACCCTGTTATAACATCAACAGATGGACGTTGTGTCGCAACAATAAGATGTATGCCACAAGCTCTCGCTTTTTGAGCAATACGACAAATCGATTCTTCTACTTCAGCTGGTGACATCATCATTAAATCTGCTAACTCATCAATTATAATAACGATAAATGGTAATTGATCTGCTAGTTGACCAGCTTCTTTTGCTTTTTTATTAAAGCGCGATATATCTCTTACACCTGTATGCGCAAATAACTCATATCTTCTTTCCATTTCGTCAACTGCCCACTTTAAAGCAGCTGTTGCCGCTTTAACATCAGTAATTACAGGACTTACCAAATGAGGAATTGAATTATAAGGTGCTAGTTCAACCATCTTCGGGTCAATTAACAATAGCTTTAACTCTTGCGGAGTAGCTTTATATAACAAGCTAACAATGATGGTATTAATACATACACTTTTACCTGAACCAGTTGCCCCTGCAATAAGTCCATGCGGCATTTTGCGTAAATCGGTTACAACAGGTGCCCCTGTTATATCCAGACCTAACACTGCTGTTAATGGTGATTCTGATTCTGTGAATGTACTACTCTCAAGAATTTCACGCAAGTAAACAGGTCTACTTTTTCGATTTGGAATTTCGATTCCGATTGTATGCTTTCCAGGAATCGGTGCCTCCATTCGTATATCTTGGGCAGCTAAACACAGTTTAATATCATCTGTTAAGTTTGTTATTTTATTTACTTTTACCCCTGGTTCTGGCTGTACTTCAAACTGTGTAACAGAAGGTCCTTGTGTAATATTAACAACACTAGCTCGCACGTTAAAGTTAAGCAATGTTTCATTTAACATTTCACCTTGCTCTTCAAGCCATAAATCATCACTTTCACCTTGCAATGGAGGGCTAAGTAGCTCTAGCGATGGAAAATGATAATACGGTAATGCTTGGGCATCGTTTTCTTCCTCAATATTTGAACTTACAGACTCTTCACGAACTGGTGGATTTGGAACTACTGATGATACGTCCTCAATTAAAGCCGTTTTTTTTTCAAAACCTTCGTTTTTCACTTTCATCTTTTCTTTATCTTGTCGTAACATCACTACATTAAAAGGAATATGTTTACGCTTAGCTTCTCCCTCAATATGTTCTGACTTTGGTTGCTCTAACTTTTGCTCATTTAACGTTTCAGCTTCTTCATCCTCTATTATTTCTTGAGGTTCTTTTGTTATTGTAGCCGCTGTTTCATTCATTGTTTCATTGTGAGGTAGAATGTCATATACACTTTGATCATCGTCTAAGTCCGCTTCTTTCTCCCTCTCTTTAACAATTGGTACAGCTTCAAACTTCTCATTTTGTATAAGTATGGTACGATCGCTACTATTACTGTTTTGTTCTCCTAATTTATATGTCTCGTCACAATCATCCTCAAAGTCTTGAACTAATTCGACCTTTTCTTCATGAAAATCTAAGTTATCAATCGTTTCTATAGGTTCTTGTTCAATAG
>NZ_JBALMO010000046.1:0-7270 GCF_036963345.1 Bacillus sp. JJ722 | reverse complement strand
AATAGGTTCTTGTTCAATAACTGCAGATGCCATTGTCTCCTTAGCTATATATAAATCAGGCACAGACTGTTTCGACTCTTCACTTAGTAAAGTGTCTTCGCTAGCAGACTCAATTTCTACCTGCTTGCTCTTAAACACGTCGTTATTCTCTAATTCCTTTTCTGACCACTCTTTATTCTCTTCACTAAGCGATTTTACTTCATGAATAATTGCCTTAGGTTTCTCTTCTTTCATTTGAACATCTTCTATGTCCATGTCTGCTTCTTCGTTTTGTATCATTTCAAATTCGACTTGCTCAACTTCTTGTAGTTCATCGTTGGCTTGTTGCAAACCAGTACTATTCATTTCTTGTGTATATTGTTTTACTTCTTTATTTCGATCATCATCCATTGACGGTTTCTTTACTTCAACTACATTCGAATCAGCAATTGCATTTTCCTGAACACTTTGATCTTGTTTTCCCACTTCTTTACGATATAAAGCAGGAGTATGTAAATCATGGTTTGTCAATTCAAATTCAAACGCATCACTTTGTTCCTTCTTTGGTTTTTGTTGAAATCCATATACTGGAGATGGTATTTCATCTGGTACATATGGTCTTTTTCTTGGCTCCTCTTCCTTCACAATAGGAGATTTCTGTACTATATTCTTATTTGTTCGTAATGACTCAACTTCAGGAGTTCTTTCGCGTACACTTTGCATCTGTGTAGATGGGGTTGTTTGCTTGCGAACTTTCGGTTTCTTTCGTTCTCTTTCACCAGGCAAATAATCAGGTATAACAGGAAAACGAAATGTTCCCTTTGGATACTGATAGCTCACTTTTGCATCCACATCTTGAAAGCTCGTTTCTGTTTCTTGTGGTTTATATTCTACAAACTTCTTAGGTTCTTGTTTATCTCTTCTCTTTTGAAAGAAATTACTTTCTTGTTCAGTTGTTATTTTTACGCCTCTATTTTCAAGCTCTCGCAAGTCAAGATGCTCATCATCCTTCAATACGATTTCTTCAATTTCATAGACTTCTTCGGCTTTTAACCATTTTGTCATTTTTTTAAGCCATTTCAAAACAATCACTCTTTCTAAAGCTATTATTCATTCTTTATTTTAACAGTAAATTAATAAATATCGAGCGAAAAGTAAAGGATTCATATCATATAATATGAAAAAACTATTCTAGTACTGTTTTCGACAAAGTAAACACAAACTTTATACTTATATTTTCCATAACAAAAACTGCCTTAAATACGTTGTGATTCCCAACACTTTAAGGCAGTTTCTTTATTGGTTTGGCTTATTTTTTCCTAATATAAAAATTGGTTCTAATTCCCCATCATTATAAAGAAACGATAAAGCTGTAATTGGCACATGACCACTTGTGAAAAAGCTCATACTTAATTGCGCAAGTATATCATAACCAGTGTTATTGCGGATATCAGCAATTATACATACATCTCCATGTGGAACAGCGACAGCCATTTCACCTGTAATCATTGTACGCATCTTTTCTAGCCATTGAATATTTAAAATTTTACTCGCGTCGTATCCATCTTTCGTACTGACAAAATAAAAAATATTATCAGCTACCATTTCACTTTTTGTATTCGTAGACAGCTTAGCTATATTTCCAAACGCGACTTGTTTCACCATTTCAGGTTTCCAACCATTCTTCTCAATGAAAGCATAATCAAGCAAACGATACGTTGTACCTAAATCAAGAGCATAATAAATGCGTGTTTCGGCAGTATGCTCTCCTGTCACAAATGTTTCGCCGTCTTGATTAGACGTTGGAAATGACGTGCTACGAATGACAGGATAAATATTAGCTTCCTGTTGATCCAAGCTATGATTATTCCCCATCACTTGTAATGCTTCATTCACATAATAAACCGTCTCCTCAATCACAGCTTCTTTTGAAATTTCCGCTTTTGCTACTAGTGGTGACATTGAAATCGTAATACCTTTATTCGTTATCTTATTTTCAATCCTTAATGTCTCTTCTTTCGAATTATAAGAAAAAGAACGATTGTCATCCTCTAATCTTTGAACTAATATATCTTTTAACTTCTTGCTAGTCATTTTCATATAGATTTCTCCTTGCAAAGAAAGGAATGCTTCAATCATATAGCATTCCTTAACATTTTTATCCCATTTCAACTGATGCTAAGTTTCTCAACCTTAAGCATGTTTATGTATGAGAATGCTTCGCAAAACAAAACTTGTCATCAGTATTAATGAGAGAATAGCATTATAGAGCTTGTAGGAAGTTTACAATTTCTTCTTTTGTTTTTTGTTCTTTACTTACAAAGCGTCCAAGCTCTGTACCGAAACTATACACGATAAAACTAGGAATACCAAACACATCATTTTCAATACAAACATCAATGAACTGATCACGATCAACGTACACAAAAGTATAATCAGAAAAATCTGCTTCAATTTCAGGCATAAACGGTTCTATGAATCGGCAATCTGGACACCAATCAGCTGAGAATAAAAACACCACTCGATTATTTTCTTTTAAATCTTGATACTGTTGTTCACTTTCTAATTTTATCATTTAATCGTTACCTCCAAAAAAATCTCTATCAATATATGTGTTATGATAGCAAAACTCCATACTCTAAACCAGCAATTTAATTCTTGAATTTCTTTGAACTAAATAAAGTGAAGCTTTAATCGGTGGGGGGCAGGTAAATAGTATGGTTGGAGAATTTTAAATAAGATTGACATAAGTAGATGAATAAATTGGAAAGAGGTTGTTCAATAAGTCCTATTTACTACATTTGTTTGATTGATGGGAAAGTAATTCTTTAATTTTCAAGAAGATACATGGGTTTCATCTAGACCGAAGCCGCCAAATATAGGTATTCTAACATAACAGCCGAGTTTATCTATTTCACATAAACTACTTCGGAGGGCTAATAAAGCGTAAAAGGGCGTTCTAAAAGTGATTGAAAATCACTTTTAGAACAGCCTCTTTTAACTAATGAGCTTTTTTAAAAAGATACTTTAACAATTGCTCACCACAAATACATACAATCGTTCCTAGAATTAGGCCATTAGATAATATAGATGTAATAACGGGATGAACACCTTCAAAAGCTTCTGTTGGTAAGAACATAACTCCTGTACCACTTAATAAAGCCACTCCGATTACCGTTCTAATACGATCACTACTATTTTGCAGCTCACTTAACGCAACGCTTAACATACCGGCGAATATTACGAAGCTTACGGAATATCCTACTGCTGGTGGCATTGCTGCGAAAATACTCATAATCGGTGGAAAGAAGCTAATTAGAATAACGAGTATACTCGCAACGATAAAAGGTAGCTTAGTTGAAATACCCGTAGCCTGAATAAAGCCTCCTGCCCCTGATAACGGAACAGGTCCCATCGTGCTGAATGCTCCCCCTAAAATTTGTGTAAAGCCACTAACCATCCCTGACCGGTTAAGACTATAGTTATCAACTTTCACGTTCATCTTCTTTAATATGCTTTCTGTAATACGAATACTAGCAATCATATTAGCAATCAGTAAGAATGTTACAAAAATTGCTGTAATAATCATACCTGAATTAAAAATTGGCTTCCCAAACGTAAACATTTCCGGAATAGAGAAAAGGTCTACGTCTTGTACATTTGGCTTTGGAGCTAAACGGAAAATGGCAAATAGCAACCAGCCAACTAATAAAGACAAGAGAATCGCATATTGCTTTATAAACATTTTCTTATGCCTAGTTAGCCAAAATGTAGTACCCACAAGCAACACACTTAAAATAGCTGTTGGGCCATGGATGACTCCTCTTTCTCCACTAATGCCTAACATACCTTTAATAAATGATTCACTTAATTGCAAAACAAGTAGCAATAAATACACTCCAGTTACAGTTGACGTGAATAGATTACTAAGTTTTCGAATAAATCCAAAACAACTTAAAAGCACAAAAAATAGACCGCTAATAAGCAATGCACCTTGGAGTGCTTGTAACGTTTCGGTATGTGAAGCAAATAAAGTTGTTGATAAGCCTGCATATAATGCAAAAACACCCCACCATAAACCAGCTGGTCCCTCATTAATCGGTAACTTATGACCAATTAAGATTTGAAGTAATCCAGCAATACCAAGTACAAAAACAGCACGTTGAATAAATTCTGCTGTTTCTATTGGATTAAGGTCAAATAAGCCCGCTACAGCAATTGGCGCAATAATGGAGCTAGAAAAAATAAATGCTAGCCATTGAATCGATGATAATAATTGTTTCATATGTATTCCCCTAAATGTATTAGAACAATGAATGTCCTTAATATGTAATATAACACTTATGTTATTGTTTCAAATGGGATTTCATACTAATTTCCGTATCTTACTTAGCATTTTGTTGCTATCATGGTAAAATATAAGAGTTAGATTGTTAATTTAGAGAGGACTTTTAAAAAAATGATGATTTTTCTTGTAATTATTCTTGCTTATTTATTAGGTAGTATCCCTTCTGGATTATGGGTCGGTAAATTATTCTATGGTAAAGATATACGCGAACACGGTAGCGGAAACTTAGGTGCTACGAACACGTTTAGAATATTAGGAGTAAAAGCTGGCTTTGCTGTAACACTCCTTGATATCTTAAAAGGTACACTCGCTACATTGCTTCCACAATTACTTGATGTAAGTACACAAATCCATCCTCTTTTAGCAGGTACAATTGCAGTAGTAGGCCATATGTTTCCAATCTTCGCTGGATTTAGAGGTGGTAAAGCTGTAGCTACTTCTGCTGGAATTCTTTTAGGGTACGCTCCGCTTATTTTCCTTGGGATGGTACTGGTATTCTTTATTACGTTATACATTTCGAAATATGTATCACTTACAAGTATGATTACAGCAATCGCTGCATTAACTACGTCAATCTTTGTTAAAGATATCCCATTGATTATCGTACTTGGCGTATTAACTATTTTTATTTGCTATCGTCATCGTTCTAATATTAAACGAATTATTGATGGTACAGAACCTAAAGTAAAATGGCTTTAATTCTAGCTTATTTACATAGATAAAAAACACACACGGCTTCGTGTGTGTTTTTTCATTATAAAGTAGAAGCTGTTTCATTTAATGTTTCTGCTGACACAGCCACTTTGGTAGTAGATTCTACAATTTCATCTAGAATTCTTACGAAGCTCGATATTTGTTCCTCTACTATTCCCGTGCCTTCAAGACTCTCATCCATAGAGTCAATTATATTATCAAAAGAAGATTGAGTAATACTTGAAGACTCCTCTCCACTTTGTACAACTTCTTGAACGTTTTCTATCGATTTAACAGCTTCTTTCATAAATTTGCTTGAAGTATTAACGATGGTATAAATTTCGGTGATCGATTTCTTTGTTTGATCTGCCAATTTTCTGACCTCATCAGCTACGACCGCAAAACCACGTCCATGCTCACCTGCTCTGGCCGCCTCAATCGCAGAGTTTAAAGATAATAAATTCGTTTGATCAGCTATTTCTTGAACTAATCCAACAAATTCAGTGATTTGTTTAAATGAATCATTTAACGCCTGTATATTCTTCTCAACATCCGACGTATGTACACTTATAGTGTGAATATTTTTCGTTAATTCTTTTAAACGTTCTTGACCATCTTTTGCTAGTTCACGAGTTCGTTGTGATTGTTTATTATTCGAGTTGACTGTCGTATTAAATTCTCTACTACTTGAAGAAATCTGTTGCATTGATTGATTTGTATTTGAACTTAATCTCGCCAATTCTTCTGAAATAATAAGAATCTTACTCTTAACTTCTTCTTTTACCTTTTGATATTGTGATTCACGAGCCCTTGTATTTTCATTGTCATATGCTTCTAGAACGAGTTGCTGCTCGAAATTTATAATCTTGCATATAGAAGAAATCAGTGCTTGTCGATCAGCTATATGCTCAACATTCTCATAAACTAATGAAATGATTGAATTTTGCACATTTTGGAAAGCACAAAAATACCACTTAGGTTGCAAACCAATCATATAATGAACTTTTGCAACACGGAACCGTTTTTCCATGAAAGCATTATCCATTACACCATTAAACATTTCTTGTAAATGGTGCTTTAATGTTGCTCGCAACTTTTCAATTGTACTATGTTTTTCAATTAGCATTCGCAATTCTGATACTTCATAAATCGTTTTGTAAAAGCTGTCTACTAAAAAATCTATGTTTTCTATAATTACAGGCTGAAATACTGAAATTAACTTCATGTCATCTTCCGTAAAAGAAATTGACTTTAATTGCAGATTGATTTCATCCGAATGAATATCTTTTCTAACTTGAGCATGCACTGCTTTTTCTAGGTAAATAGTCTTTATTTCCTTTGACTTACTAAAAAAACCCATAATAGCTGATCCTCCTATATTCATATATCTAGTAATAACTAATACGAAGTAGATCTTTTGCCTCTATATCAATACAAATAAAGAGTTTATGTAAACGTATTTTATTATATGGTAGGTAACATTCATAATCAAACTAACAAACGTGCAAATCAGTGACCATATTAATTTTGGCCTTATATAAGTATCATGTCAAGGTAGATTCACGAAAAAATAGTTATTTTTTCGCACAACTTTAGACACATATATGTTATATTCCACTAAATTATTCATAAAGGTGTTCCAGATGTACTAATCTATGGAACATCTTTTAATTTCTCAATTATCCATACAATACATATCTCTATCTTTTTCTCTCCATTTTACTTTATAATTATAAAGTGAAGCTTCCATCGTGAAGTATTTTTCTTCCCACATAAAGATATAACCTTTCTTATAATGTGGGAATATAATAACAAATCATTTATTATCAACTTATGAAAAGAGGTATTTCTTTTGAATATTCATATATCTGACGAAGCTGCTCAATGGTATGAAAGAGAATTAGATTTAAGTAAAGGTGACAACGTACGTTTTTTTGCTAGATATGGTGGTGTCAGCACGGTTCAATCAGGTTTTTCTCTCGGTATTCAAATTGAAGAGCCAATGACGATTGGTTCATCTATAGAAAAGAATAATATTCAATATTACATAGAAGAACGTGATTTATGGTACTTCGATGGACGTGATTTATATGTGAATTATAATGCTAAGCAGGATGAACCTGAATATAGTGTTGAATAAATAAGAGGCGTCTCAAAAGTGATTAAAATCACTTTTGAGACGCCTCTTACGCTTTTTAGCTCTTCCTTATAGGTTACGATAAATTTGATATGCTTGCTGAATATATTGAA
>NZ_JBALMO010000045.1:13594-14408 GCF_036963345.1 Bacillus sp. JJ722 | reverse complement strand
AAATATTACCACACAAAAGAGAGGTTTAAGATGAAAAATATAGAACCTTTATACGACAAACAACTTCAATGCCCCATATGTAGTGCAAATTTCACATCAAAAAAAGTTCGAACTAAATTTATTAAAGTAAACACTTACGATACAGACTTTTGCCCCACCTATGAAGAGGGAAGTGTAAACGGTCTACTTTATAATATTTTTGTATGTCCTGATTGTGGTTATTCTTATTCTGAAGATTTCTCCAAGTACTTTCCACCATCTACTAAAGAAGCTATTCAAGAGAAAATACAATCTCATTGGACACCGCATAATTTTAGTCAAGAAAGAACGATCCCTGCCGCTATACAAACTTATAAATTAGCAGCTTATGTAGCATCATTAAAGAAAGAAAAACATATTGTAATCGCTGGATTACATTTACGAACAGCTTGGCTCTATCGAATGATTAATCAACACGAGAAAGAACAACGTTTTATGAAGATGGCAATTGACGAATATTCCAATTCCTATTCAAATGAAGACTATAAGGGCACACAAGTTTCAGATGTACGTATACTCTACTTGCTAGGTGAGTTATCGAGAAGAACAAATCGGTATGATGAGGCAGTAAAGTATTTCTCAATGGTTATCGAAAGAAGAAAAAGAACCGTTGAAACAAAACTAGTTGATATGGCAGTAGAAAGATATCATGAAATGAAAGAATCTAAGAAACAAGATAAAGTGAAACTTTAATCGGTGGGCGTTTTCATCCATCTCCCACCGATTATTAGTTGAACCAATCGGGTTCTAACTGGCGCTTAATCTCCCACTTAAA
>NZ_JBALMO010000045.1:13388-13553 GCF_036963345.1 Bacillus sp. JJ722 | reverse complement strand
TTACTTTCGCTTTGAAGTGGGAGTCATAGCGCCAGTTAGAACGGGATAAATGTTATAGTTTCGTTTCGTTCAAGTTTTGTGAAGTATCAATACAATGAACAAATGCGCAGAGCGCCCGTTCAGCGCCGTATGAGACTTACGCACTTCGCACGAGATAAAGGAAAC
>NZ_JBALMO010000045.1:5027-13270 GCF_036963345.1 Bacillus sp. JJ722 | reverse complement strand
TTGGGTGCTCGGAGCTGGATGCAGAATCACCATATTTCAAAGTTATCAACAAAGAATTATTTTACAATTTCCTAAGCATCAAAAAAAGAGGATGTCAAAGTCCGACATCCTCTTTATCATAATGTTAAAACATTGGGTTTTCTTCTAGAAATTCATACACATTCTCTACTAATTCATCAGGATTATTTCCCGTAACAACTTCTCCATTTACTAGGGCATACATATAATGATCGCATTTCCCACAATAATTGAGACAGCCATATTCTATTATATCTAAATTTGGATCCTTTTCGAGCTTTTCTAAAGCTTCTTGTGCACCTTGCGCTAAATTACTTACGCAAAATTCAATAATTGGCTTGATCATGTCCCTCACCTCTCTACCTTCTGTTATGCTACCTTCTTTGTATATAACAGTCAAATTTTTGAAACCTTTTTGACTTAATTCTACTTCGATTACGTAAAGCTTTCTTTAGCAAATTAACTACACTGACACTTCCATTTATAGGATAAATCCCAAGAATGTATATAACCAGGGATAATCTGATAATAGCGTTTACATTGAATTTTCGTAATATTGTTGTAGTTTCGACACAATTTCGATATACTACTTTATGGAATGATATTGGGAGAAATGATGGGAAATAGTGAAGACGTTTTCAAGCCTTCAATACTACTTCCCGATTTATTATGAAGTGATATATTAAGGGAATACACATCACTTTCAGTACAAATAACAAACAAGCATAACAACAAAGGGGATAATGTGATGAGAAAACTAGTTATACTTGGCGGAGGATACGGTGGTATGAAGCTTTTACAACGTTTCCTTCCAAATCAGTTACCTGAAGATGTTACCATTACTTTAATAGACCGCAATCCATACCATAGTTTAAAAACAGAATTTTACGCTTTAGCTGCTGGTACTATTTCTGATCAACACATTCGTGTTGCCTTTCCAGAACATCCAAAACTATCATACGTTAGTGGAAATATAAAAGAAATTTTATTAAAAGAAAACGCAATTATATTAGATAATGAACAAACCATCACCTATGATGATCTTGTAATTGGATTAGGTTGCGAAGATAAGTATCATAATGTACCTGGTGCAGAGCAATATACGTACAGTATTCAAACAATCCATAAGTCTAGAACAACATATCAAGTACTTAATGGACTAACTAAGGGAGCAACTGTATCAATTGTTGGAGCTGGACTTAGTGGAGTTGAATTAGCGAGTGAACTGATCGAAAGTCGCCCAGATTTACAGATTAAGTTATTCGATCGTGGCAAACATATTTTATCTTCCTTCTCACCACGCCTTAGTGCATATGTAGAAGGTTGGTTTGATGCTCATAATGTAGAAATTATTAATCAATCTAACATTACTAAAGTAGAAGAAAATGCTCTTTACAATCACGATGAAAGAATTCAAAGTGACGTAATTGTATGGACAGCAGGTATTCAACCTAGCAAAATTGTTCGTGAATTAGATGTTGAAAAAGACCATCAAGGTCGAGTAAAGTTAACACCTCAGCATTTCATTCCAAATTACGAGAACGTATTTGTTGTAGGAGACTGCGCAAGCCTTGACCATGCTCCAAGTGCTCAACTAGCAGAAAGTCAAGCTGAGCAAATTTCTGTTGTGCTGACAAAGAAATGGAATGGTGAACCACTGCCTGAGAGTTTCCCTAAAATGAAATTAAATGGCGTACTAGGCTCGCTTGGTAAGAAACAAGGATTTGGTTTAGTATCAAATCGTGCTATCACCGGGAGAGTAGCACGCATGTTGAAATCTGGCGTACTTTGGTTGCATAAGTACCACAATGGTTAATAGATATAAGAAGAGGCTGTCCTTCCTATAGACAACCTCTTCTTTATTATTGTTCAGGAATATGATATCCGTATTGTTCCATTTCTTGAACAATTTTCTTAAGTTGTATAATCCCTTCCCCAACAATCTCTTTCTCAATAACAACTACTGGATAAAACAAATCATCCTCTATGATTTGTTGACAAAATTCACTGTGCTTTTCATCTTGTTGTTCTTGAAAAATATCCACATAGGTGATTTGAAACGGTTGTTGTGGAAATTTCCTTGTTAAAGCTGCATCGAGCCATTCAAAAGTATCTTTAGAAGATGGTACATTTACACAACTTGCACAAACTTGTTCAGCGCCATAAACAACAATTTCTAATTTCCCCTTATCCACTAAGAATCCCCCTCTTGATCTCTAATATTACTAATTTCATTGTAGTGTAAACCAATCTTTTCCGAAAGTAAGAATACTCAATGGATTTTTTAGGTGGTAGTGATTATAATATGATTAGATAAGGAAAGGAGTCGATAGAATGTCTGAACAATCAATGACAGAACAAGTTCAAGAAGTACTAGATAAATTGCGTCCATTTTTATTACGTGATGGAGGAGACTGTGAACTTGTTGATATTGAAGATGGAATTGTAAAACTTCGTTTACTTGGCGCTTGTGGTAGTTGCCCAAGTTCTACAATTACTCTTAAAGCAGGCATCGAGCGTGCTCTTCTAGAAGAAGTACCTGGTGTTGTAGAAGTAGAACAAGTTTTTTAATAAAACAATTAAGGGTGTCCTTTTATTAGGACACCCTCTTTGTTACTGTTTAGGAATTCATAAAATAATTGGTTGTTGATCACTTTGGAATAAAGTGATTCTACGTCCAGCTCCGAGCACCCAACGCCTAGTGAACTTCACACTTCTTCTTACGATAAGTCAACATCGAATCGCTTATCAGCTCTTCGTGTTTCCTTTATCTCGTGCGAAGTGCTCCAGTTCATACGGCGTTGAACGGGCGCTCTGCGCTTTTGTTACTTAATTCTGTACAAGATCGGCTTTACTCATTACCACGCAACCATCTGTATCAATATATAAATGCTTTATTGTACAATCTTCAAAGCGTTCGGAAAGAGTTTGAATTAAACTCGGCATATTCTCGCTTGTTGCAAAACAAACAACTGTTGGGCCAGCTCCACTCAATGCTGTTCCAAAGGCACCTGCACGTTCAGCAATCTCTTCTACTTCCGTTAAAAGAGGTACAAGCTTTCGTCGGTAAGGTTGATGGAAAAGATCACGCTTCATCATTTCACCTGCAACTTGATAATTACCGGATAATAATGCAGTAATGAAGGTGTTAGCAATCGCGCTTGCTTTCACACCTTCACTATATGAAAAAGTTGAAGGTAATACGTTTCTCGAATCGCTTGTTAACAGCTCATAATTAGGAATAACAGCCGCCACTTCCACATTGGCTAAAGGAAGCGTTAATAAATGCGTGCCGCTCTCTTCATGCTCTCCTACTACCAATCCCCCAGTTACGGAAGCACCAGCGTTATCCGGATGCCCCTCCTCTAACGATGCTAAATGAACTTTCTCTTCAACTGAAAGTCCAAGATTACCAATTGTATCTGCCAATTGAATACCCGCAACAATCGCTGAAGCACTGCTTCCTAAACCTCTAGCCAAGGGAATCTCACTATGCACAGCTAAGTGACAAGGAGATAATGAAACGCCATATTTTTTGGCAGTTTGTTGTGCTATTTTCACAATATAATGATCTTCATTCGTTGGAAAAGCTTTCATCTCTTCTGTTAATGGTTCAACTACCCATTTATCACTTGGATAAACATGTACAGTTAAGTATAGTGAAAGCGCAAGCCCGATTGAATCAAATCCTGGTCCTAAATTAGCTGAACTAGCAGGAACCCGAATCGTACACATCATATCGTCGCTCATACTTTTGCCACACCTTTAATATGGTCAATGATTTCAGCTTCACTTGTTGGTAAAACAACGGGCTTAATATCACTATATTCAACAGCTGTTGTTGGGTCTTTCAATCCATTACCAGTTAAGACAGCAACTACTTTACTACCTTGTTTAATTTCACCTGTTTCTACTTGCTTAATTAAACCAGCAATACTAGCGCATGAACCTGGCTCAGCAAAGATTCCTTCTGAACGAGCTAAACGTTTGTACGCAGCCAGAATTTGCTCATCTGTCACTTCATCAATCTTTCCATTTGACTCTTTTGCCGCATTAACAGCGAACTCCCAACTTGCAGGATTTCCGATACGAATAGCTGTTGCGATTGTTTCAGGATTCTTAATTACTTCACCACGAACAATGGCAGCTGCACCTTCTGCTTCGAAACCATGCATTTCTGGAAGTTTAGTACCTTTCTTCTCATGATATTCTTTGAATCCCTTCCAATAAGCCGTAATATTACCAGCGTTACCTACTGGAATAGCTAGGACGTCTGGTGCATCTCCTAATACGTCGCAAATTTCAAACGCAGCTGTCTTTTGTCCTTCGATACGATATGGATTCACAGAGTTTACTAGAGCAATCGGTGATTTCTCACTAATACTACGAACGATTTCTAATGCATCGTCAAAGTTCCCATCAATCGCAACGATTTCAGCACCGTACATTACCGCTTGTGCGAGTTTACCCATCGCTATTTTTCCATCTGGAATAATAACAATACAACGGATACCTAATCGAGCGGCGTATGCTGCCGCTGCTGCTGAAGTATTACCAGTAGATGCACAAATAATTGTGTCACTACCTTCTTCAACAGCCTTCGCAACCGCCATAACCATACCACGATCTTTAAATGATCCTGTTGGATTTGCTCCTTCATACTTCACATATAGTTCAACACCTAGCTCTTTCGAAAGGTTTTCACACTTTAATAGCGGTGTATTACCTTCTTGAAGTGTTAATAGTGGCGTATTATCTGTTACTGGTAAAAAATCTTTATATTCTTGAATTAATCCTTTCCAACCCATTATGCTTCGTCTCCTTCTACTCGATACGTGCTTTTCACATCGCGTACTAATTCATTGTCACGTAGTTGCTGTAAAACATCTTCAAGATCTTGCTTCGTTGCTTTATGTGTAACTAGAACGATTTCAGATTGATCTTTATCTTTTAGTGGTAATTGCATAATCTTCTCAAAGCTAATATTATGTTTTGAGAATAATGTCGTAATGGATGCAAATACACCTAATTCATCTTTCACATGTAAACGAAGGAAATATTTCGATAGAATTTCATCGTTAGACTTTAAAACCTTATCATATTGAGGAGCAGCTGCACTGCGGCCGTTAACTCCTAATCTCATATTCTTCATTACTGCAACTAAATCGGAAACAATTGATGTAGCCGTCGGTAAACTTCCTGCACCTGGACCGTAGAACATTGTCTCTCCAACTGCTTCACCATATATATACACCGCATTATATTCATCATTTACACCAGCAAGGGGATGTGATTCTGCAAGTAAAGTTGGTTGTACACTTACATCTACTTTCTCACCAACACGATCTGCAATACCAATTAATTTAATTGTGTACCCTAGACGTTTACTGTAAGCTAAGTCTTCTTCAGTGATATTTGTAATACCTTTAACACTAACATCCGCTAAATCAATATTCATTGAGAATCCTAGAGTTGCAAGTATAGCCATTTTACGAGCCGCATCCAAGCCTTCTACATCAGCTGTTGGATCACTTTCAGCATAGCCAAGATCTTGTGCTTCTTTTAAAACTTCTGCGTATGGACTTCCATACTTACTCATCTTAGTAAGAATGAAATTTGTCGTTCCGTTCACAATTCCCATCATTTTCGTAATACGATCAGATGCTAATCCATCTACTAAACCACGTAAAATCGGGATGCCACCGGCAACACTCGCTTCGTAAAATAAATCACAATTGTTTCTAGTTGCTTCTGCTAATAATTCAGGACCATGTAATGCCATTAAATCTTTATTCGCAGTCACAACATGTTTTTTGTTGCGAACTGCTCGTAATAAGTAATGACGTGTTTCTTCAACTCCACCCATTACTTCAATCACTACATCAATTTCTGGATCGTCTAAAATATCATCTGCTATGTCGGTTAACAAGTTGTTGTCAACAACGACCCCTCTTTCCTTTTGTAAATTCTTAACGAGAATTTTTTTAATTTTTACAGGACAACCAATTTGATGCATTAGCTTATCCTGATGATTTTCAATAATTTGAACTACTCCTGATCCAACCGTACCAAGACCCAATAAACCAATTGAAATAGCTTTCATACCGTATACTCCCTCTCTATTGTTCTCTCTAAATAAACATTTGTTTTTGTATAAAAGACATTATATGCTTTCTGTTAGCTATTTTCAATAGTCAAAAATAACAGAAAAATTTGTATGCGTTTATTGTACAAGAAATAAACAATAAGTAGAACAATTATGTGCCTTTATTTTAAAAAACAAAGACACTAATAAACTCCTATAGCCAATCGACTTTTGGAATGCGAAAATTTTGGACAGGAACTTCGTTAATTTCGTAAAAATAACGTAAAAATTCTTCATGATGATGAGCCCCATCAAGATTTTTCTGTAGATGTTCTTCTAATATCTTTTGATCACTTATATTTCTCGAACTAAAATAGCTTTCAACAGCTTCTAAATAGTGAACTGGAAAAAGAAGACGCGCATATAATAAACGCCAGGAAAACCCACTCAATGGTAAATAACTTTGATATTCATTCATAAATTGTACCATTGATGGTTGATATGTTTGAGGTAAATGGTGGTAATGCTGTCTAAGCCATTCACCAATATCACGGCTTTGATGATCAAATACCCAATCAAATGGATTTTTAAGTAAATATTCCCCACTCCATGTATCACTATAAAAGCGTTCATGACAAACCGTTCCGGCATCTAAATTAGTTGGGTTTTCATCAATTTCACAATCTACTAGATATTGTATAGCATTTTCCCCCAATCCCAAATAATAAGGAAATGATTCAACAAACAACCTTTCGAAATCATTAATTGGATGAGCTTGTAGCTTCTCACGCCATACTCCTTCAATCGTATCAATTCTATTTTCCCAAAGCTCTTTCCATTTACCAATTCGATTACAAACCTTAATTGGTTCTGCAAATGTATGTCCGCGACTATGGAATTTAGCTAATTTACTACCCATTTTGATGGATCTAGGTTCTTCTAAAAGTAAATTTTCCGTCAAGATAAAAAGATTTCCTTCATCCTCAGATAAGTATGTATTCTCCCTAGACATAACAAAGCTAGATACATACTGATCTCCTTGTTGCTGCATAAAATGTGACATCTTCAACCTTTCCATTAATTCATCTTCATTTACTTCACTAATGGGAACAATTGTATATAAAGCATTTCCCGAAAAAAAACGTTGATAAGCTCCTTCCGTACGCTGACGTTCCATAACCAAGCCATAGTTTTCATAAATCACATCTTGCAGCATATTCTTCTCCCCTTTTTTCTTCCGTGTAAAATATTCAAGTTCGGTTACTCTATAATATATGAGCTTTTAATCCGCTCTTTTCACATTACTTTTGCTTTCATTGAAAGTTTTGGTAAACCAATCATTTTTCACTATATATTTGTAGTTACAAAGTACAAGAGTGAACGCATAAGATAATAAGAAAAACCGTCGCCAATCCTTTTAATTTGAACCTCTTCTTAGGAATAAGCCTATTAGAATCTGGGCGACTTTCGCTGCACAATAGATACAATCTCATACTGATAAAAAAGAAGAAAAGGTGAGCTATTCATGACCCAAAATCAATTTAATTTATCCGAACAAACCGCTCGCAATTGGTTAAAGGAGAGAGGGGTAACAACGCACGATATTGCTGAACTAGTGATGTACTTGCAAAGCCAATATCATGATAATCTTTCTATAAATGAATGCCTTCATAACGTTGAGAGGGTATTAACAAAACGAGAAGTACAAAATGCTATTCTTACTGGAATACAGCTTGATTTGTTCGCGGAAAAGAAAATGCTAGAAGAACCTTTACAATCGATGATCTCAACGGACGAAGGATTATACGGTGTTGACGAAATATTAGCGTTCTCTATCGTAAATGTATATGGTTCCATCGGCTTTACAAACTATGGCTACATCGATAAACAAAAACCTGGCATTTTAAAGAGACTGAATGATAAATCGTCAGGACAATGTCATACATTTTTAGATGACATCGTTGGTGCAATTGCTGCCGCTGCTTCAAGCAGACTTGCCCATCGAGTAGAAAATACAGAATGATCAAGAAAAGCGGAAGCGCACGGTTAGCTCCGTATCTTCTTTCGCCCATCGACTGAGATAAAGGATACACGAAGAGCTGACAAGCGATTCGATGGTCCAGCTTCAACGGCCAGCCCC
>NZ_JBALMO010000045.1:0-4836 GCF_036963345.1 Bacillus sp. JJ722 | reverse complement strand
TTAGTTGACTTATCGTAGAGAGATTGGCGAAGTCCACTAGGGGCTGGGCGCTAGAGCTAGACACCACACAAAACTATTTACTTGTCTATTTCTTAAGAAAAGAACGGCAGCCCGTTGGGCCGCCGTTCTTTTCTTGTTATTGAAATACTTCTTCTTCAATCGCTTGGAAAGTCTCATCTAATATATCAATCATTTTCTCAATTTCTTCTTTTGTAATAACCAATGGTGGAGCAAATACAAGTGTATCTTGATCAAAGGTAACAGCACGGATAATCAATCCTCGTCTAGCTGCTTCATTGACAATTCTAGGTGCTAAAGGCGAATCAAAGCCTTCTCCTGTTTGTTGATTCTTCACAATTTGAATACCGCCAATCAAGCCCAGTGCTCTTACATGACCTACGATTTTATGCTTACTTTGAAGCTTTTGGAATCCAGCGAGTAATTCAATACCCATTAACTTTGAATTCTCTACTAACTTTTCGCTTTCAATAATTTCAAGATTCTTTAATCCAACTGCGCATGCCATTGCATGACCACTATACGTGTATCCATGTAATAATGTGTCTTTAGATAATGCAATGAAATCTTGATGAATCGGCTCAGACACAATCACTCCGCCAAGTTGTGCATAACCGCTAGTTATACCTTTTGCAAAGCATAGCATATCAGGTACTACACCGAAATTCTCCATGCCAAAGAATGTCCCAGTGCGTCCGAATCCTGTAATAACTTCATCAGCAATCATTAGTATTCCGTATTCATCACAGATTGCTCTTACTTCTTGGAAATATCCTTCAGGAGCTATATTAACTCCACCTGCTCCTTGAACTGGCTCAGTAATAAAGGCAGCAATCGTCTCAGGTCCTTCCTTTTCAATTGTCTCACGCAACGCTGCCGTAGACATACCATCCGTATAGTAAAAATCAGGTGCATTAGAATTTGTAAAGTCCCTGAACGGTTTCAATCCTGTTGCACTAGTCGCCCCCATCGCTACACCATGATAAGATTTCGTTCTTGAAATAATTTTCTTTCGGTTCGGTTGACCTTTTAAAATCCAATAATGACGAGCTAGCTTGAATGCCGTATCATTTGATTCCGAACCGCCTGACGTAAAGAAAACCGCATTTAAATTACCAGGAGCCAAAGATGCTATTTTCGTCGCTAAGCGAATAGCTGGTTCATTGCTATATGTAGAAAAACTGGATGTAAAAGCTAATTTAGTCATTTGTTGCTTCGCAGCTTCCCCCAATTCCTCTCGACCATGACCAACATTAACATTCCATAAAGATGACATCCCGTCAATAACCGTTTTTCCATTCACATCCGTCAAATAAATTCCTTTACCTTCCGTAAAGATAAAAGCAGGTCCATTCGCTTGCTGCTGTGAAATGGAAGTAGTTGGATGAATAAAATGTTTTTTATCTAATTCCGCTAACTCTTGACCGATTGTTGATTCTTTTAACATGAACAATACATCCCCTTCAACATCGAATATTTTGAAAATTTAATATATTTATTATCACATAGTGTAACACCTTTTCCCAACTTTTTAAATATAGTAAAAATAGCATGGCGACTCATACATCGCCATGCTATTAGTTGATATTATTCAAATTTCCAGTCATCAAGTGAAGAAATAACGTAGGTTGGTTGCTGTTCATAGTTTCTCAATAACTCAGGAGTTGTCACTCCTGTATGTACAAGCAGTGTATCTAAACCAGCATTCATTCCTGCAAGAATATCCGTATCATAATTATCACCAATCATTAACGTATCTTCTTTATCAATTCCTAATACTTCTAAAGCTTGTTCCATTATAATCTTTTCAGGCTTGCCAATAAAAGTTGGTTGCACACCTGTTGATACCGTTACAACAGACGTCAATGAGCCATTCCCAGGGAGTAAGCCTTTTTCCGTTGGAATAGCAATATCACCATTTGTGGAAATGAATGTAGCTCCACTTCGCACACCTAAGCAGGCACTCGTTAACTTACTATAGTTAATGTCACGGTCAATACCTGTTACAACAAAATCAGGATTTTCCTCAACAAATGTAAATCCTTTTTCTTTCAATGCCGTTTTAATGCCTTCTTCTCCAATTACATACACAGAAGCATTTTGATTCATATTGTAAATATAGTTGGCTGTTGCTTGGCTTGTAGTAAATACTTGCTCTTCAGTAGCAGGTATATCAAATTGTTGTAGTTTTTCTGCAACCTGTGCAGGTGTTCTTGAAGAATTATTCGTTACAAATAAGTAAGGTAAATTTCTTCGTTGTAATTCATAAACAAAATGTCCCGCTTCTTCTATCTTCTCGGTACCTCTGTACATCGTACCATCTAAATCTATTAAAAAGCCTTTGTATTGTTTCAAAGAATTCACTCCTAATATGTTAGAAATACTTATACTTCCAAATACATTATCCAATCAATACTGTAACATAGGAAAAATCTTTGTGCAAAATCAATAAATACCTTATAAATTGGGTGTTAATTTAAAAAAGCTACTCTTAAATAGAGTAGCTTAACCAGTTATCTTGTGTACCGCACACTTTGTCATAAAATCTTTGTGCTTGATAATTATCGTTAATTCAAGATAAAAAGAGGATGTCCCATAAGGTAGTGGTGTTTTAGATTTCTACATAGGCATTCGTCTAATTTAAATGGATATACATGAAATTTTATCTTTTTCCGAAAGCGCCAAAGGTGGGCATTTTCAACATACTCAGCAAGCATAACAAATTTCTCGTAACCTATAACGAAGGGCTTAAAAGCGTAAAAGGGCGTTCGAAAAGTGATTGATAATCACTTTTCGGACAGCCCCTTTCGTGAATTGCTTATTAATTTATAAATGCCGATACTGGTCCTAATTCGTTCTCTAAGTACTTTCGAACAGTAGCTGGGAAGTTTACGAATGCTGTGATATTTTGATTACATGTTTCTTGTAAAACGTTGTAATCCACATTCACATATTCTTGTACGATGATTTTTCGTAATGGAAGAATACTCTTGAACTGCTGCTCCATTTCTTGTGAAATCACTTTCTCATCAAGGAGAATATCGATAATATCTTCATAACTACCTGGGTCTCTCATAATAAAACCATCAATAATTGCATTACTTACATCTAATACACAGTCGGTCATTACATGGATTATTCTTTCAAGCGCTAGTTCGCCTAGGTCTCCTTCCCACTGCTTAGTTTCCTGATAAAGCTTACTATACTTTTCTAAATAAATAAGGTTTTGTTCTATTTTTTGTCGGTCAACGAAGTACATACTATTTCTTCCTTTCAAAATCGCTTCAATATTTGCGTACAGTACAAACTAAATATTCTTTATGATTTGATAGTATCATAGCTTCTTATTGACTATCAATTCATACAAGTTTGATTCATCTGTAATATGAAAGCACTTTCAATTGAATGTTCAAGAAAAGTTCTAAGATGTTTTTGATGATTTAAACAAAAATATCTAAAGTCTGTTAGAATAGTTGATGGAATTCGATGTATTGGAGGAGTAATTTTGGAACGTGAATTAGCATTGGAAATTGTTCGAGTTACAGAGGCAGCAGCACTTGCATCCGCTCAGTGGATGGGAAGAGGCAAGAAGAACGAAGCAGATAATGCTGCGACAACAGCTATGCGTAAAATGTTTGATTCGGTTAATATGGAAGGAACCGTTGTCATTGGTGAGGGAGAACTAGATGAAGCTCCTATGCTATATATAGGTGAGAAACTAGGAACTGGCCAGGGTCCAAAAGTTGATATTGCCGTTGATCCACTTGAAGGTACAACAATTGTAGCAAAAGGAAACAGTAACGCGATGGCAGTTATTGCTGCAGCGGACAAAGGTACTCTACTTCATGCTCCAGATATGTATATGGAAAAAATCGCAGTAGGACCAAATGCTGCTGGTTTAGTACATTTAGATGATCCAATCGAAAAAACAATTGAAATTGTTGCAAAAGCAAATAATAAACGTATTCAAGACTTATGTGTTATTGTACAAGAAAGAGAACGCCATCAAGATTTAATTGACCGCATCAGAACGAAAGGCGCGAGAGTAAGCTTATTCCAAGATGGCGATGTAAGTGCTGCCATCGCAACCGCATTTCCTTCTACAGGAATTGACTTATTCATTGGAATTGGCGGGGCTCCTGAAGGTGTTATTTCTGCAGCAGCTATTAAATGTCTTGGCGGAGATATGCAAGCAAGACTTGTCCCACACACACTGGAAGAAGAGGATCGTTGCCGTAAAATGGGGCTAGAAAACCCTCGCCAATTATTAACTTTAAACGACTTAGTAAGTGGAGAAGACGCGATCTTTGCAGCAACTGGTGTTTCAAACGGTGACTTATTAGCTGGTGTACGTTTCTTAGGTGGCGATTTAGTTGAAACAGATTCAATCGTTATGCGAAGTAAAACAAAAACAGTGCGCTTCGTTAAAGCACATCACCATTTAAATCATAAACCGCATCTTGTTTTTGTATAAGGGGGATTAGTGTGGAAGAACGTTTTTATTTATACGATGATAAGGAACAAACGACGACTCGGTTTGTTAGCTTTGTGGGGGAAACTGAACGATTTGATTTAGCTATAACTTCATCCGAACGATTCTACGGCAAACAGCTTGTACTCAATATGCAGAGCAATCGCTTTGCCATCATCGGTCCAGATGATTTAGAAGAAGACGGATATTTAGAGCATGCCTATCAAATATCGGCTAACCAAGCAGAAGAGCTAAAGGATTTTTTATCAGAGCTTATTTAACTTAAGAAAAGCAGAAGCGTCCGTTTTGCTCCGTATGGACTGGAGCCCTCCGACTGAGATAAAGGA
>NZ_JBALMO010000044.1:573-14566 GCF_036963345.1 Bacillus sp. JJ722 | reverse complement strand
TAAGAAATCATGGAGCAAATGTTAATTAGTGAGCTCAATTTATTAATTAATAATTACAATCCATTAGAAACGGATTTGCCCTTCAAAAAGTAAATTTTATTAGAACTAGTTGATTACATAATGAATAATCATTGGGATATACAACAAATAGACTATCCAAATGAAAATCATGCTGCATTAACTATTTACTCTGTCTATAATAATATTAAATGTGAAACTACATTGAACGTTGAGAATAGAAACGACCAATTATACATTAAGTATGTTTCACCAAACGTTAAACGTATTCGTAAAAAAACGATTTAAAGTTATATATTACAACCCACTAAATGCGATTTATGGGTTGTAATATAAATATTCTCTTCCACTTATAATCATATCTTTATTCCGTATGACATCATATAAAAATCCTTCTTCAACCTAGTAAACTATCATTTACCCGTAAATAAAGGTTTTCTTTTCTCAAAAAATGAAGCTACACCTTCTTTAAAATCATCTGTTTCGGAACAAAGAGCCTGATATGAAGCTTCTAAATCCAAGAATTCTTGTAGATTGTTGTTTAAAACTTTATTTATAAGATTTTTAGTCAACCCAATGGAAATTGCCGGTCCTTCCACAAGTCTTCTACCAATTTCAAATGCCTTCTCTAATAACAGGTCATCCTCTACGACCTCATTTACAAATTGTAATTCATAAGCCTTCTCTGCTGGAATTGATTCACTTAAGAACATCATCTTCTTAGCTAAATATGGACCTACCAATTGTGGAAGAAAGTAAGCACTACCTAAATCAGGAATTAGTCCAACTTTTGTAAAACTTTGAATAAAGGAAGAAGACTTGGATGCTATTATTAAATCACAAGCTAAAGCTAAGCTGAATCCTGCTCCTGCAGCTGCACCGTTAACAGCAGCAATGATAGGTTTTTCAACATTTAATATTACTTGGATTAATTGTTGTATTTCTTTAACTCTTGTTCTCATGTCAATGACATTAGCATTTGTTTGAGATTTAAGATTTCCACCTGCACAAAAACTACTTCCGGCACCAGTTAAAATAATTACTTTAATTGATGAATCCATACGTGATTTTTCAAAGAAATCACAAAGCTCGGACTTTAAGCCGGGAATGAGAGCATTTCTAATCTCTGGTTTATTCAGCGTAACTAATGAAATGCCATACTCATTTTCAATTTTTATATTTTCATAATGTTCTGACATTTGATTACCCCTCATCTCTTTGTATGTTTTATTCATCAACTTTGAATCTATTCTTTTCAAAAAATAACTAACTCTACATACCAAGTCGTTTGGCAATGATTACTTTCATAATCTCATTGGACCCCGCAAATATTGGAGAAACAGCAATATCACGATATCGTCTAGCAATTTTATATTCTTCCATATAGCCATAACCACCATGTAGCTGAACACACTCAGCTGAAATACGTCGAGCCATATCACTGAGCCACCATTTAGCCATCGAAACTTCCGTTACAATATCTTGATTCTCTATATGTTTTTCGATTAAATCATTAATAAATGTACGTCCAATCTGAACTTGAGTTGCTATTTCAGCGATTTTAAACTGTGTATTTTGGAACTTACTAATTGATTTACCGAATGCCTGACGTTCTTTTACATAGTTCAGTGTAATATTTAACATATCTTCAGCAGCAACTTGTGAGCCTAATGCTGATAAAAGTCGCTCCTGCTGAAGTTTTTCCATAAGATAAATAAAACCTTTTCCTTCTTCTCCTAAAAGATTGTTAACTGGAACTTTAACATCTTCAAAAATCAACTCGGCTGTATCTTGACTATGCATACCCATTTTGTCCAGCTTGCGTCCTCTAGTAAAACCAGCCATTCCCCTCTCTACTAATAAAAGGCTAACTCCCTTGTGAGCTGGAACTGCTTTTGGATCTGTCTTACAAGCAACAACTACTAAATCTGAATGAATTCCATTTGAAATAAATGTCTTCTGACCATTCAAAATGTAATAATCACCTTCTTTTATGGCGGTTGTACTAATACCAGCTAAATCAGAACCTGCACCTGGCTCAGTCATCGCGATTGCTGTAATAATTTGACCACTTACACAACCTGGCAAATACTTCTTTTTTTGTTCCACTGTTCCGTAGGAAGTAATATACGGAACAACGATATTACTGTGAATAGCAACTCCGCCTAAACCAGCGCCAATTTTCCCGATTTCTTCATTCAAGATCGTTGCAAAACCAAAATCAACACCCATTCCACCGTATTCCTCATCAACCCATGGACTAATGAAACCTTGTTTCCCCATTTTCTCCCATAGTGAGCGAGGTATCATTCTTTCTTTCTCCCATTGTTCAAAATTTGGTTCCGCTTCTTTCTCCAAAAACTTTTTTAATGAATCTTGATACATTTTATGTTCCTCTGAAAAATATGAGCGATTCACCTTATTTGGATTTAATACCATTGCCTCTGTCATACTTTTACCTCCTATATATCTATTAAATTGATACTTTATTTGTGTACAATGTATTTTCTTCGACAAAGTCATACAATTGCTGACCTACACAATCTTTTCTTCCAGCTTCAATTTCTTCAACAATATGACCAATTAATCCAACAGCCCTCGCTGCAACTGCAAAAGACTTTACAACACTATAATGTAAATTCATATCAGACATAATGCCGCCAATTGCCCCGGTTACATTTAATGTAATTTGCTTTCCTTTCTCTTCACAAAACTGACGATGAATTTCCTTTATAAGCTCAACGTTTTTTCCACTAAAACCTAGTTCTTCAGCGATTGAAAAGAGCTTAGGTGTACGAGGATCAACAGGTCTATGTATCGGATGCCCAAAACCAGGAAGAGGTAATCCTCTTTCTTTACGTTGTAAGATGATATTTGCGGCGATTTGCGAAATGTCTTCACAATTGCCAAATTCCTGTAATCCCTCTTGCAACATCTTAGCCGATTCTTCCATTGCACCTAAATAGACTGAACCCGCTCCAAGAAGGCCTGCCGCAACCGCTGCTTGAACTGCTTCTGGAGCACCTAAATACGTTAATCGTGCTGAAATCGAGCTCGGTGTAAAACCGTGTTCACAAATAGCCACCATACAAGCATTTAACATTTTCGATTCTTCTACTGTAGGTCTTCTATGAGCTGCTCCAAGAAACGCCATATCAGCTACTGTAATATTTCCAATTAAATCATTCGTTAAATCATAGCCATGTACATAGATGGCATCCGTTTTAGAAGTACCAATTTTTGTTTCAAACTTCATTTCCTTCACCTCAAAAAGTAATTAAATAGTGTTAATACAGTTAGTATTGCAATAATCATGCCAACATGATAACAAAGCGATCCTTTTACAAAACCAGTATTTTGCTCTGTTCTATTTGAAAAAAAGACAAATATCTTGTGTACAAAAAAAGACAATGTATCCTATTAAGGACACACTGTCTTTTCATTTTTATCAATTAGCCAAACTATTCTTTTCTTGTTCAATCAATTTCGTTCGAAGCACCTTTCCGATAGCGGTTTTAGGTAATTCACTTCGAAATTCATAGTGAGTAGGTACTTTATATCTAGCTAAACGATCCTGACACCATTCTTTTAATTCTTCAATAGTTACTGAGTTTTTTTCTCTTAATACGATAGCTGCCTTTACTGTCTCACCACGATATTCATCAGGAATACCATAAACACATGCTTCTTTCACATAAGGGTTTTGAAATAAAACCTCTTCAATTTCCTTTGGATAAATATTGTAACCGCTTGCAATTATCATATCTTCCTTACGACCTACAATGTAGAAAAAACCATCTTCATCCATTACTGCTAAGTCACCAGTATAAAGCCATCCGTCTCTGATAGCTACCTGTGTTTCTTTTTCATTCTTCCAGTAGCCTTTCATAACTTGTGGTCCTTTAATCAACAATTCTCCTGATTCACCTATGTCAACCTCTCTTGTTCCTCTCTCAACGTCAACTATACGACAATCTGTACTTGGAATTGGAATTCCAATGCTTCCTATCTTTCTAGTTCCAGTAGCTGGATTCTTGTGCGTCATTGTTGTTGCTTCTGACAAACCATAAGCTTCAATGATCGGAGCTCCTGTTTTGTTTTGAAAATCTTTAATGACTTTTTCTGGTAGTGGGGCTGAACCACTTCCACACACTTTAAAGCATTGTACATCTTTCGCTTGAAAATCATGATGATTAAGTAAAGCGATATACATCGTAGGTGATCCATTGAAGATCGTTGGACGATACTTACGAATTATTTCAATTACAGCATTTACTTCAAATCGTTTAATTAATATAATTGTTGCTGCCTTATGAATAACATGATTCATCTGAGTTAATCCCATCGCATGAAACATTGGAGAAATTCCCAAAACACGTTCTCCAGGTTCTTCATACACGCCAACATTTGTAGCAGTTCCTTGGAATAAGTTCCAAATTACATTATAATGAGTTAACATTACACCTTTTGATTTACCAGTAGTTCCTCCTGTATATTGTAGAATCGATATGTCTTCTTCAAAATCTATTGCCACATCTGGTAACGATACTTCAGGTTTAATAAGCCACGACTGGAATGATTTTTCTTGTCGATCATCATTTACAAAAATCGTTTGTATATTATCTAAATAATCAATTTTCTCTAATTTCCTCTGTTGCTCGTAATCACTAAGAAACCAAGTTGCTTCAGAGTTTTTTAATATGTGCAATAATTCATCCGGCTGATATAATGGATTAACTTGTACAACAATCCCTCCTAATCTTTGTATAGCATAATAGCAAATGATATATTCTATACAATTCGGGAGCATTAAAGCAAAACGATCACCTTTTTGAAACCCGGACTGACAAAGGGCTGAAGCAAATCGATCGGTCATTGATTTTAATTGTAAATAGCTCGTTTTAACATCATGCTCAATGATTGCAATTTCATGTGGATATTTTTCAGTTGTTTTACTTAAGATCTCATAGACATTCATTACGGGAGCTGAAACATCAAACGGAACGCTCTCTGGATAAAATTTGTGCCAGATTTTATACATTTTCTCATTCCCCCTAGAAATTATCACATTAAGTATTTACATTGACTTAATTAAATAATATTAACGTTCTTACCATATTAGTAGTATCAGTTAAATAAGTTTTTTAAAGTATCTTAAGGACTTTTCTTAATTTGGGTTCTGTTTGCTAATAATAGATTGTCTATTATCTAATTATTCAAAAATTTAAGGTTTGCAATTCTTAATCAGAATGAAGGAGTGAAATCATGTTTATAAAAAATTCTTTTAAATTTCCAGTGAAAGATTATATGACATACGATGTTGAAACACTATGTATGAATAGTACTTTAAACGATGCACTTCGGTTATTTGAAAAGAGAAAAGCGAACATTCTTCCAGTTGTCGATCAATCTGAACAAATCATTGGAGCACTGACACTTTCAACTCTATTGAAAACGCTTCAACAAAAAGTGTCCATTGATGAATGTGTAATGCCTTATATTATTGAAAATGTTATTACTATTTATGAAAGTGATAACTTGTATAATGTAAGAAAAATCTTACAAAAAGAACAAGTAGGTTATGCAATTGTCATATCACAAACAAATCGCGTCATAGGCACTCTTGATTCTAAAAATATTATTCTAGCATTCCAATCAAAATCAGATTCACTCACTAACTCTATTGAGACACTCATTCAATACATGCAAACTGGCGTTATAGCTATTGACCGAAATGGTATTATTGTTGTGGTTAACGAAGCGGCCGAAGCCATGTGTAACATAGTCGGCAAGAATTGTTTTGGTAATCATTACACCAACATTTTACCTGAGTTAAATGAAACATATAAAACTGCGATTACATCCAATGAAAATCCTCCTATCTACCGCATTACCATCGGTGAGAAAAAACTATTAGTTACAGCTAAATCTCTCTCAAGTGAAAGTCAGTTTTGGGGAGGTATCTTTCTGATCCAAGACTTAACAAATTACGAACAAATAGCAAATGAGCTTGAAGTAACGAAGAATTTAGAACGCACATTAAAGACAGTAGTAAATAGTGCATACGATGGATTAATTCTCATCGATAAAAACGGGAAAATTGAAATGGTAAATGAATCGGCAGCAGAGCTTGTAAGTAAAGAAAAAAATCCGCTTAAAAACCAGCCAATTAAAGATATTTTTCCAGAATTAAAACTGGATGAAGCTTTTACACTAAATGAAGAAGAAGAGAAAATTGAAGCCATTGTCGTTGGTAAACGCAGATGTTTAGTAAAGAAAATACCTATTTTCCGAAAGAAACAAGCAGTTGGAGCCATTGCTAAAATCATTTATAAAGATCTTAATAAATGGAAGCATGTTGTAAAAAGATTAGATACTTTAGAAAAAGAAGTTTCGTATTATCGTGGTGAATTATCGAAACTCAGCGGTAAATCATTTGACTTAGATGATATTCTTACAAAAAATGAAGAAATGAACCGTTTGAAGCGATTAGCTCGACAATCATCTCGTGGTTTTTCCAATGTGTTGCTACTTGGAGAAAGCGGTACAGGGAAAGAATTATTTGCTCGTGGAATACATACCGCATCTAACCGTTCCGGTAATTATATCAAGATAAACTGTGCCGCAATTCCGATTGAACTATGGGAATCCGAATTTTTCGGCTACGACGATGGTGCCTTCACAGGTGCAAGACGTGGTGGTAAACCAGGTAAATTTGAATTAGCAAATAACGGAACCATTTTCTTAGATGAAATAGGCGATATGCCACTATCGATGCAAGTCAAACTTCTACGTGTTCTTCAAGAACGTGAATTTGAGCGAGTTGGAGGTACTAAGACCATTCATGTAGATGTTAAGGTCGTTGCCGCTACGAATAAAGATTTAATGCAAATGGTTGCGAATAATGAATTTAGAGAAGATTTATACTATCGATTAAATGTTATTCCCATTAATATACCTCCTCTTAGAAAAAGGCTAGAAGACATTCCTTTACTAGCAACTTCCATCACGAAAAAATTTTGTCACATGATGGGATTTATTCAGGTTAGCATCGATTATAAAGCTATGATGTTGCTCACGTCATACCATTGGCCAGGTAATGTTAGAGAATTAGAAAATACCATTGAACGAGCTATGAACTGTATTACAAATAACATTATTGAAGTCGAACACCTACCAGAGCACATACAGAAAATACAAACCTCAAAATATAATACTGGAACAATATCCTTTCTATCTGAAGATGAGGATCAATCAATTGAAAATGAAATAGTAGAATCATATAAAAACAACTTACTGAACGCTGAAAAAGAAGCGATTAAAAGTGCTTTAAAACAAACAAATGGTAATCGAACTGCGGCGGCTAAACTACTAGGAATTAGTCGATCACACTTTTATAAAAAACTCAGTAAACTAGAGAATTAAGCCAAAAGGGACTGTCCGAAAAGTGATTTTAATCATTTTTCGAACGTCCTTTTACGCTTTTTTAACCCTCCGGAGTAGTGTACGTGAACTATATAAATTTGCTGATTAAGTTAGAATACCTATAAGGCAAGACGTTTAAGTAGGCCAGTTAGAACCCGATTGGTTCAACTAATAATCGATGAGGGATAGACAAAAACCCCCACCGATTAAAGTTTCACTTTATGCTTTCATTTTGTTTTGTAGTCCCTGCTTTATAATCCATGCTGCATTGTCAATCTCACATAATCGCATAATTTGCATGGATAAGTGATTTGCCGCTTCTTTTGATAAAACCCTTTCTGATAAATCAAAAAATTTATCTAGTAATTCTTGTTCACTTGCTGGATTTTCTGGATCACCTTTCGGATAAAATGCTTCTTGAACAATTTGAGTTCCATTAGAAAAATAAACGGTAACTCGCGCCGGCCATTTCTCAGGGTATAAAGCATCTAAATTTGAATCTACTTGAAGCTCTACCTTAGGCAATACGCTTCTTATTTGTTCATCAAATAAATTACCATCTATGAATGTATCTAAACCGGCTTTCTCTTTAACTAACATTAGCGCAGCTGCATATTGCAAACTAAATTTAGCTTCATAAACCGTACGGGGATTTGGTTTATCTGTAATATTTAAAGCGACTTGGTATGTTTCAACAACAACTCGTTCTAGATTTTGAAGTGAAATTATGTGATTGCGAACAATTTCTTGTAAACAATCTAATGTAGGATGAATATGACGGCAACAAGAATGAATTTTGAATGAATTTTCCACAATCTTGTATCTTTCCCCTAGTTTACGGAACAACAATTGCGGTTTCACTTCCTTTACCAATCCTTGAAAGAATCCTCTTCTTCCTTCAAGAATTTCACTTGCAGCCGTAAATCCTTTTTCAGCTAATACAGCAGACAAAAGACCGTTAGCCGAAGCTTTAGCAGGATGCAGCTGTTTACTCATCGCACCATCTTCGATAAACTCCCATAAACCTGCCGCTTGCGTACCAGCACTTCCTAGAGCATGAACAACTTCATCTTCCGTTAAGCATAGAAGTTTACTAACAGCTGCCGCCGCTCCAAAAGTCCCTACTGTCCCTGTCGTATGGAATGTTTCATAATGAGACGGTGTAACAGCTTCCCCTATTCGAATAGCTACTTCAAAGCCAAGTGCGACAGCTTCGATTAACTGTTTCCCAGATAATTCTTTCCATTCTGCGACGGCAAATGCAGCTGGTATAATGGAAGCACCTGCATGTAAAATAGAACCTTTATGAACATCATCGACTTCTAAAATATGAGAAGCAGCTCCATTTATGTGAGCAGCATGATAAGCAGACGTTTTCGTTAAATTTGTAAAATTGGTAGCTTGTACTGACGCATCGAATTGTGTCAATGCGTCTGAAACTATTTTTGCTGGTTTCTCTTTTCCGCCTGCAATAGCCGATCCTAACCAATCTAATATTGAAAGCTTAGTCAATGAAATAACTTCTTCAGATAATTGATCAAAATGGTGATTCACAATAAATTTGGCAAATTCTCTTGTGAATGTCATGTTTCCCCTTCTTTCTACTTTAATTAGCTAAATTATTTTGTTGTTTTCTTTTTACTAGAAAGTGACTTAGCAAAAGGAACAATTTGATTTAGCTTTTGAAGATCGATTTTGTCTGGATTCCCATTTCCGAAAGCATCAACACAAGATCTTCAGTTGCTAAATTGCCAGTTGCACCAGGCGAAAATGGGCATCCGCCTAAACCACCTATCGAACTATCAAATTTTACAACGCCGGCTTGAAGAGCTGCTAAAGTATTGGCTAAAGCCATTTTTCTCGTATCATGAAAATGACCGACAAAACTTGTATCCGGATACAACTCTCGTAATCTAGAAAAACGATCATAAACCATCATTGGCGATGCAAATCCATTCGTATCACCAATATCTATTTCATCTGCACCAAGTTCAACAAACTTCCTACAAACATCATTTAACTCAACGAAAGAAACTCTTCCTTGATATGGACAAAAAAAAGCTGTTGAAATATACGCACGAATAAAGATTACTTGCCTTTGAGCTATTTGAAACAACAATTCACATTCAGCAAGATACTCCTCTGTTGTTCTGTTAATATTCTTTTTATTGAAAGTAGTACTCGCCCCTACAAAAATAGCAATTTGCGGGACCTGTTGCTCAATAGCTTGGTTCAGTGCTTTTACATTAGGTGTTAGAGCTATAAATGCAATATTTAGTTCTCTACAAAATTGGCATATTTCAGCCGCATCAGCCATTTGAGGAACCCACTTTGGACTAACAAAAGATGTTGCTTCAATACGAGAAAGACCAATATCAGCTAATTTCTTAATCAATTCTTTTTTTGCTGCCGTTGGTATAAGTATTGGTTCATTTTGTAATCCTCACGTGGTCCAACTTCAATGATTTCAATTTCATTAGGAATAATCATTTAGTACCTCCGAGAGAATTTAGTACGATCTCGGCAAGTCAAGAACGTGCTCTGCGACATAGGATAGAATTAAGTTAGTGGAGATTGGTGCCACCTGATATAATCTTGTTTCTCTAAACTTTCTTTCGACATCATATTCCTCTGCAAAACCAAAGCCACCGTGTGTTTGCAAGGCAACGTTTGCCGCTTCCCAAGAAGCATCAGCAGCTAATAATTTAGCCATATTCGCTTCTTTTCCACAAGGCTTCCCTGCATCGAATAATTCAACGGCTTTATATCTCATTAAATTTGCTGCTTCTATATGGATATAAGCTTTTGATATTGGGAATTGAATTCCTTGGTTTTGTCCAATTGGTCGATTGAATACGACGCGTTCTTTCGCATATTGTGTTGCTCGATCAATAAACCAATAGCCATCTCCAATACATTCCGCCGCAATAAGAATTCGCTCTGCATTCATACCATCAAGAATATATGAAAAGCCTTTACCTTCTTCTCCTATTAAATTTTCAACAGGAACCTCTAAATCTTCTATAAATAATTCCGTCGTCGCATGATTCATCATTGTTCGAATAGGTCGTATCGTTATACCATTACCAACTGCTTTTTTAAGATCGACTAATAATACAGATAATCCTTCGGTTCGTTTTTTCACTTGTTCAAGAGGTGTAGTGCGAACAAGCAAAATCATTAAATCTGAATATTCAGAACGAGAAATAAATACTTTTTGCCCATTCACAATGTATTTATCTCCTTTACGAATAGCTGTAGTTTTTAATTGTGTTGTATCTGTTCCTGTATTCGGTTCTGTAACTCCAAACGCCTGTAATCGCAATGAGCCATTCGCAATTTTTGGTAAGTACTGTTGCTTTTGTTGAAGTGAGCCATGTCTCAACAATGTCCCCATTGTGTACATTTGTGCATGACATGCACCTGCATTAGCTCCAAAACGATTAATTTCTTCCATTATGATTGATGCCTCATACAAAGATAAACCAGAACCACCATATTCTTCTGGAATTAATGCTGCTAAAAAACCTGCCTTCGAAAGCGCATTCACAAACTCTTCTGGATATTCATTTTGTTCATCAAGCTTTCTCCAATAAGTATCAGGGAAATCCTTACATACATTTCTTACACTATGACGTAGTTCTTCATGAAATTCATTGTTTTTCATTAACAACACCCTCCGTTTCTATACACTCAATAATTCCTTTGTATGCATACTCACGAATCTCTTCATCTGTTAAAGCTAAGTCTTTCAAGATTTTATACGTGTGCTCACCAAGTAATGGAGCTCCACGCTTTACTATAAGCTTAGATTTTTCCATACGAATAGGTACTCTTGGGATTGAAATAGTTTCCAATGAAGAATGTGACACAGGCGTCATTATTTCCATCGCTTTAAAATGAGGATCATTTAATACTTGAGATACTTTTTGAATTCGTGAACAAGGTACACCAGCATCATTCAGTCTAGATAGCCAATATTCACAATGGTTACTCATAAAACATTCATTTAATAAGGTTTCTAGTGCTTTACGATGAAACAATCTATTCTCATTATGAATAAAGCGAGGGTCGTCATTCCATTCCTCTCGATTAATCGCTTTAGTTAAACGATGAAATATTGAATCATTTGAAATACCTAATAAAAGCAAGTCATCTTTCGTTTGATACGATCCATATGGAGCAAATGCTGAATGAGAAGTGCCTTGCGGTAACGGGTCTACTTGTGTACTTTCATATGCTGTTAAGTGATAATTCATCCAATATGCACCGGTCTCAAATAAAGATGTACCAACAATTTGCCCTTCTCCAGTTCGTTCACGATGTTGAAGTGCCGTGAGAATTGCGATTACACTCCACATCCCACTACCCATATCTAATATAGAAACGCCTGCTCTTACTGGTTCTTCAATTTTAGTGCCGGTAACGCTCATTATTCCTGTCCGAGCCTGCAGTACGGCATCATATCCAGGCTTCAATGCATCATCTCCCTGTTCTCCATATGCAGATAACGAACAATAAATAAGTTTCTCATTTTGTCTACAAAGTGATTGACCATCTAAGCCATATTTCTCAAGGACTCCTCTGCGAAAGTTTTCAATCACTATATCCACTTTGCTAGCCAACTTATGTATAATCTCTTGCCCTTCTTTCTTGCGAATATCAACGACAACTGACTGTTTATTTCGATTGATTGCTAGAAAGTAAGCAGATTCACCTCCAATAAACGGACCCATACCACGGGCATCATCTCCTTTCTGCGGACGTTCAATTTTAATAATTTCTGCACCTAAATCACCTAATATAGCCGTTGCACTTGGCCCAGAGATATTACTAGTTAAATCCAATACTTTAATATGCGACAAAGGTTGTTTAGGGTTCTCTTGAATCGTCATACGGATCTCCTTCCTTTATTCCAATTTGCGAAATTGTACGCTAAACTACTTTATTTCCCGATAAATCGGGGCACACGCTTTTCTACAAACGATCTTACACCTTCTAGCCGGTCCTCCGTATCTACACAACGATTGTAATAATCAATTTCTTGTTTTCTCGCTTCGACATCATTCATACCAAATAAAGAATCCACAGCCTGCTTACAATTTTGAACAGCAATCGGTGCATTTTTAGCTAAAGACTCTGCTAGTGTAAATGCTTCTGAAATTAATTGATCTGAATATGTAATTCGATTTAATAGTCCTACTTTATTTGCTTCTTCTGCAGAAATCATTCTACCCGTACAAACCCACTCCTTAGCAATATGTACCCCGACACGTTTTGCTAAAAGTCTCGTTCCACCACAGCCAGGCATAATGCCACGAGTAACTTCTGGTAATCCAAATATCGCAGATTTAGCTGCTACAATGAAATCACAATTTAGCACTAATTCAAACCCTCCAGCTAGTGCGTAGCCATCTACTACAGCAATAACTGGTTGCGGTAGATCAGCTAGCGCATAAAACATTCGCTCGAATAAATGATGTTGTTCACGCCACTCTTGATCTGTCATGTCATTTCTTTCTTTTAAATCGGCGCCTGAACAGAAAGCCTTTGCTTGTGAAGATAACATGACCACTACCCTAACATCCGACTTTGAAATATTTTGAAAGATACGTAATAGCTCAGTCGCCATTTCAGTCGTAAAAGCATTTCGTGCTTCTGGTCGATTTAATTCAACTACTCCAATTTTTTCATTTTCTCCTTGTTCCCGATAATTTACAAAAGACATATCATTCTCACTTCTTTCACACATTTTACTTACATAAATATAATGAATAAGCATCAACGAGCTCATTCACTTAAACAGTTTGCAAGTATTATGCCAAAAAGATATACAGCTAAAAATGAACATTTTCTCATTATGGCATCAAATTAACACTCACAAATACGTCTATAAAAAAAGACAATTGTTTTGATTCAAAGACAAACTAACATTCGAATATTTAATAGAAAAATCATTATTAATTATGTCTAAAACAAAAATGTAAATAACGTTTGAAAAGGAGGAATCGTATGAATGTAGTACTACAATATTCATCAACAATCGTATTACTAGCTTTCTTTCTATATAGAAAAGTAAAACGTTCCATAGGTTTTCAACTCTATCAGCCTAGAAGGCTAATATTTCAAATTGTTATTTTTAGTCTTTTATCCTTGTTCGTTCTTGCCAGTTGTTTTCTCCATCCTGAAACGTTCATTTATGTCTTAATCGGATGCGCTTTAGGACTGTTTTTAGTATCTTATGCGATGAAACACAGTAAATTCGAGGTTAGAGACCATTTATTTTATTACAGAACTCATTTGTGGATTGAATCTTCAGTTCTTTTGCTTTTCTTAAGTCGGTTTCTTTATCGAATCATCATCTTAATAAAAAGTTCTAATATAGCAACTGAAATGAACGGACTTCAATATAGTCAGCATTTTACAAAAGACCCTACTACAATCATTATTCTATTTATATTGATCGTTTATTATATTGGCTATAGTAGTTTTATAATAAGAAAAAGGAAGCACTATAAAGTGAAACTTTAATCGGTGGGGGTTTTCGTCC
>NZ_JBALMO010000044.1:0-523 GCF_036963345.1 Bacillus sp. JJ722 | reverse complement strand
GTCTTAGCGCCAGTTAGAAAGGGGTAAAACCGACTTCCCTAATTAATGCATGTTATAACAAATAGAAAGAGGCTATTCTCTAGTTATTAAAAGAGAATAGCCTCTAATTTACTTTGTCTCTTCAAAGCCAATTGCAGGTATTGATGAACTTGGATAAACCGTTGAATATAGTAGTTGTTATATAGCTTCAAATAATTTATTCAAGAGTTTTCTTAGTTATTGTTATTAATTATTTTGTCTCTTTTCGTAAAGATTGTTCCCTTGAGTATGACAAGGAATATTATGGTACTATATATACAGAGGTTTATTCAGCTAAAGGGCAGTTTAATATAATTAACCTTTTATCTGAATAATGGTAAAATTGTGTCGGTGTTATATTGACAGAAGATTAAGTTTAAAGGAGAAGGTAGACAACTCCATTTGAAAGGTTGTGTTTATTTGGAAACCCAAACTGCTATACCAAAGAAACACGGTATAATCAGTTATATTTCTCTTATTGTTGGGATAATTTGCTTTTTTATTG
>NZ_JBALMO010000043.1:19922-37538 GCF_036963345.1 Bacillus sp. JJ722 | reverse complement strand
GGTTACTTCGAAGTAACCAATGATCTAACAAAATATACAAAAGCGGCATTCTTATCTGAAGTTGGCAAACGTACACCTTTATTCATTCGTTTCTCAACTGTTGCTGGTGAACTTGGTTCTTCTGATACAGTGCGTGACCCACGTGGGTTTTCAGTGAAATTTTATACCGAAGAAGGTAACTACGATCTGGTCGGTAATAACACACCTGTATTCTTTATTCGTGACGCTATTAAGTTTCCTGACTTTATCCATACTCAAAAAAGAGATCCTCAAACACATTTAAAAAATCCAACAGCAGTATGGGATTACTGGTCATTATCTCCTGAGTCACTTCATCAAGTAACAATTCTGATGTCTGATCGTGGTATTCCAGCTACTTTCCGCCACATGAATGGTTATGGTAGCCACACTTATCAATGGTTAAATGCTGACGGTCAAGGAGTATGGGTGAAATACCACTTCAAAACAGAGCAAGGTATTAAAAACATGGATGTAGATTTAGCTGCAAAGATAGCTGGAGAAAATCCAGATTTTCACACAGAAGAGTTATTCAATTCCATCGAAAATGGCGACTTCCCTTCTTGGAAATTAAGCGTTCAAATTATGCCATTCGAAGAAGCTTCTAAATATCGTTTCGATCCATTCGATGTAACTAAAGTATGGTCACAAAAGGATTATCCTTTAATTGAAGTAGGTCGCATGGTATTAAATCGCAACCCTGAAAACTATTTTGCAGAAGTAGAACAAGCAACATTCTCACCTGGCTCACTTGTACCTGGTGTTGATGTATCACCTGATAAAATGCTACAAGGTCGTCTATTCGCTTATGCGGATGCACATCGTTACCGTGTTGGTGCCAACCACAATGCACTACCAATTAACCGTCCAAAATGTCCATTTAGCAATTATCAACGTGATGGCTTTATGCGTCCAGATGACAATGGTGGCAAATCAGTATACTATGAGCCTAACAGCTTTGGGGGTCCAGCAGAAGCACCAGAATTTAAGCGTCCTTCCATCCCAGTTGCAGGTTTGGCAGACAGCGTAGCATATGATAACAACGATCACTATACTCAAGCGGGTGACCTATATCGTCTACTAACACCTGAAGAGCGTACTCGTCTTGTTCGAAATATTGTTGCAGCTATGAAACCTGTCACAAAAGATGAAATTAAATTACGTCAAATTGGTCACTTCTACAAAGCAGATCCTGAATACGGTACTCGTATTGCGGAAGGGCTTGGCTTAGAAGTACCGAAAGAAGTCATTCAAGAAGCATAACATTCTCATTTATATTCTATATTTCTCAATTATAGCATTCACTAAAGTGAATGCTTTTTTCATTTACATAAAGTGAAACTATAATCGGTGGGGGTGTCGTCCATCCCCCACCGATNNACTTTCGTTTTGAAGTGGGGGTCTTAGCGCCAGTTAGAACGGGATAAAAACTAAACGAAAATGAAAAATGAGACTTTACAAATTTGAAAAAGCAACTTACAATCAAAATAGTCAACGTTGAATAAATAACATTGAGTAAAGGGGGATAACAAAATGCAAAATGTATTAGTAAATGTTAAGCATTTAGAAAAAAGCTTTGCTTCAAAAAAAGCGGTTTATAATCTTTCATTTAGCATTTCACAAGGAGAAGTTATTACAATTATTGGTCCAAATGGTTCAGGTAAATCCACCACATTAGATCTGATTTTAGGAATTCAGCAGCCATCAAATGGGGAGATTCATTTCTGGACTCAGGATTACCGATCATTAATAGGTGTTCAATTACAATCTACGCCCTTCTTTCCAGGCTTAACAGCAAAAGAAAACCTACTTCTATTCGCTTCTTTTTATAAGAAGAAACTTAGTAAAGCGGACATATCGACTATCTTACGTCTATGCTCACTTGAATCCGTTGCAAATACGGAAGTTACCAAGCTATCTGGAGGACAGCAAAAAAGATTATCAATAGGTCTTGCACTTGTCCATCAACCGGAACTTGTTTTTCTTGATGAACCTACGGCAGCTCTAGATCCCCGGGCAAGAAAAGAAGTACATCAAACCATTGCAGAAATTAAGAAACAAGGCACTACTGTAGTTATCACATCGCATGATATGGATGAAGTAGCGAAGCTTGCAGATCGTATTCTCTTCTTCCACGGTGGAACTAAAATAGCAGAAGGTACTGCCCAAGAACTGTGTATGCAACATGGAGTTAATGATTTAGAGGATTTATATATGAATTTAACGAAAGAAGGTGTTCATTAATGGCAATGATCCGCTTAATGCTTAAAGATACATTGAATGATAAACTTTCTTTGTTCTATGCCATTCTCTTTCCAATAGGTCTGTTAATTGGGGGCAAGTATTATATCGACTCCCCTTCTTATCAATTAACTTTCTTAACTGGAACCATCAGCTTAAGTATCTTATTCTGGAATCTTCAAGGTTTAGCTTTTCAAATCTTTCGCCAGAAAAGCAGTGGTGTTTACCGCTTATTACGAATCACTCCTTTAAAAATTAGCACATTTCTCTCGCTAATGATTGGTGTTAGAACACTTATTTCTTTCGCTATTAACATTGTGCTCTTGCTCTTTGGGCTTATTTTATTCGAGATTTCCTTTAATGCATTATTCCTTTTGCAATGTACGATCATTATTATATTCGCTTCTCTTTGCTTTTCAGCATTAGGATTCTTGATTAATAATGTATCTAAGAATGAAGGACAAATTAATATTTTCAGCAATCTATTGTTTTTCCCAATGATTTTCTGCAGTGAGGCTTTCTACTCATTGCAAAGCGCTCCAGAGTGGATGTTACTTCTTGGGAAGGGCTTCCCGTTCCATTATGTTACCGAGGCTTTCCGAGTTGCATTGGAGTTTCACGAAGGCTCCTTACTCATTTTATATACAATTATCACGGGCTTTACGATCTTGTTTTTCGTACTTAGTTTAGCAACCTTTAATAACGCTTTGTCTCCATTGCTTTCAAAAAGAAAAATTGCGGTAGAAAAATAAAATATGGTACATTGTAGATACATATTCAACTTTAAATAATCAAGATTGAGGTATCTACATGACCAGATTAATGGTACTAGGACTACTACGCGCAAAACCTATGTCCGGATATGAAATTCAACAATTATTATTAGAAAGTAAAACAGATGTATGGGCTGGAATTCTACCTGGTTCCATATATCATGCTCTAAAAAAAATGGATAAAGAAGGGCTGGTTACAATAGCATCTGTTGAAACAACAGGTAATCGCTCGAAAGCAATCTATGCCATTACAGAACAAGGAGAAGCTGAATTTAACTCTTTATTGTTAGAGTCTTTCTCAGCATCATCACTTACGCTTCCAACCTCACTTTATACAGGTCTTTCCATGTTAACAATGGGTAGTATTACTGTAGACTATGAACAAATCTTAACGGCTATTCAAAGTCAAAAAGCACAGCTACAAGCAAAGCATAATGAGATGAAAATAGGGATGGAAATCAAAAAGCAACATTTGGGAGAATTTGATCCATTTACTGATTTAGTATATAAAAACTTCAATGACCATTTTCAATTGCAGTTAAATTGTTTAGAACAACTAGAAGAGATACTGCAAAAAAAGTAGTTCTGCATAGAGCATCAAAAAAAGCAATGGATTTATTCCATTGCTTTTTTCATAAAATATCAATCCACACCTTAATAGCTGTTGCCATAATTAAGATTGCCAAAACCACTTGTAAAATTTTCGTATTCATCTTTTGCCCCACTTTGGCTCCTATTGGAGAAGCGATCAAACTTGAGACAATTAACACTGCCGCTGGCAAATATAATATTTGACCTGTCGAAATCTTACCGATTGTTGAACCGATGGAAGAAATAAATGCGACAGCGAGAGAAGTAGCTATTGTCATTCGAGTTGGAATCTTCAATACTACAAGCATTATTGGCACTAGAATAAATGAGCCTCCAGCACCTACTATTCCCGCGGCTAACCCAACAGTTAAGGCAAGTATAACAGCCAATAATTTGTTATATTCCACTTGTTTAGCAGGTACATCATCCAACCCTTTCTTAGGAATAAACATCATAATTGTTGCGATTGTAGCTAAAACGGCATAGATGATATTTACGAACGTTTCCGGCATTAATCCCGAACCATATCCTCCTGCAAAACTACCAATTAATATGGCCGTCCCCATATAAACAATTAAACTTTTATTTAAGAATCCACTATTTCGGTATGCCCAGACTCCTCCAATTGTTGCAAAAACGACTTGGATAGCACTTATTCCAGATACTTCATGTGCACTGAAAGCTGCAAAACCTAGTAATGGCGGTATATATAATAACATTGGATAATTGATGATAGATCCCCCAATACCGACCATTCCGGAGATGAAAGACCCTACTAATCCAATTAAGAAGATTGTGACGATGAATCCTATATCCATTTAACTCACCACATTTCTAAAAATATCGCTATCTTGCTATCTCATAAAGTGAAACTTTAATGGGTGGGAGAACAGAATTAGGAGGGCTTATCTATTCCCTCCTAACTTTATATAAACATTAAATTCTTAAAGGTCTATTCTCCCTTTTTCACGAAAAACTTAAATATGCCGTTTTCTTCCGAACCACCAAGTAATTCATGTCCTGTAGATTTTGTCCATGCTGTTATGTCAGCAAGAGAGCCTTTGTCTGTTGTATGAATTTCTAATACTTGCCCTACTTCAATCGTATTGATTGCTTTCTTTGTTCTTACAATTGGCATTGGACATGCTAAACCTTTTGCATCTAATAGTTGATCTGCTTTAATCATTGTAAATTCCCATCCTTTTTTGAAAATAATATTATCTCTTAACGTACTGCACAACGATTTGGTCCGATTTCCATTTCACGTTGTTCTTCTTCATCTGGTGTAATTATACCCATATTGGTTTTACGAATTTCTTGGTATGCATTTGGTTGTGGAGGAAGGTTTTTCGATACTAAGCTTCTAAACTCTTCTTCATCTTCGATATTTAAACCATGATTTTTCGCAAAGAGTGTTCCTAATTTCTCGGAAACACTACCATCGTCATTTAACTCATCAACAATCATAAAGTGAGCCGGAAGAACGACTAGTTCTTCGGAAAGCTCTTTATAACGTTTGTACAATGTTTCTCGTAAATCTCCTACCCAATCATCTGCAAGACCAGCTAAGTCAGGTCGGCCAATTGAATCAATAAACAAAATATCACCTGTTAATAAGAACTTCCCATCAACTACGAAAGAAGTTGACCCAATTGTATGTCCTGGAGAATACAGTGCATGGATATTGATTGTAGTATGACCAATTGTTACATCATTGCCGCCTTCTAACTTCTCATACTCAAAACTGACTTCTTCAGCATCTTTAGGAGGTAACCAGTAAGTTGCGCCTGTTGCTTCTGCAATTTGACGACCACCTGAAATATGATCGGCATGCAGATGCGTATCAAAAACGTGCTTGATCTCAACACCTTTTTCACTAGCAAAATGTAAGAAAACATCCGTCATACGTGTTGCATCAATAATAGCAGCCTCCCCATTAGAAATAACCATGTAAGATAAACAGCCTTTACCGATACGAACAAATTGATAAATTTCTCCATCATCTTTTAAATCGCCTACTTTTACAGGCTCTAAATGTTCACTCCAAGCTTTCATACCTCCTTGAAAATAAGAAACATCAACACCTGCTTCAGATAGCATTTCAGCTACCATAATAGAAGATCCTTCTTTCGCACATACCACTAGTATTTCTTTATCCTTTGGAAGCTGATCTATAATTCCTTCGATACCATCTAATAAATCAAAGTAAGGAACATTCAAGTACTCAAAGTTTTCTCCTTCAATCTTCCAATCTGCAAAAGCACCCTCATTACGAACATCTAAAATAAATAATGCTTCTTTATTAAAAACTTTCTTCGTTACTTCTTTAGCTAACATAGATTTCATCACTTGACTAGTACCCCCATAGGTATATTTTAAACCAAAAAATAAGACCAACATTGAAAGTTAACGTTAATTTAGCATTTACTCCCCTTCAAGCCACTCACTCATACCCGGTACAACATTCACTACTTGTTCAAAACCGTTAGCAGCTAGTTTTTGTGCAGCTACATCACTTCTATTACCAGATCTGCAAACTACATAGATTTCGTCAATCTTGTTCAGTTCATTCATGCGTCCCTCTAACTCTCCAAGAGGTATTGATACCGCACCTGGTATATGATTGAATGCATATTCTGCCGATTCTCGAACATCTAGAACAAAGATGCTGTCACCAGATTCTAGCTTCTTTTGAAGTTCTTCATTGTGAATAACCTGTGTATATTTTCTTTCAGCAGCTTCTTCCCCAGAAGATTTTCTTAAATAATGCTTAAGAACATCACCTTCTTCAATCGTTCCAATATATTGATGTCCTGTGCTCTCTGCCCATGCTTTCATATCCGCTTTTGAGCCTTTATCTGTCGCTTCAACTTCTAATACTTGACCTGCTTCTAAAGTATTCATTGTTTTCTTCGTTTTTACAATGGGCATCGGACACGCTAAACCTTTCGCATCCAAAGTAACGTCCACTTTTATCGTCATTTATATACCTCCCATACACTTCATGATTACATCAGCTATTATTCTGTCTTTCCTTCCCAGGCTAACATTCCACCAGTCATATTAATAACTTGGTATCCTTGACCTTCTAAAAACTGTGTTGCTCTTCCGCTTCTACCACCTGAGCGACAAACCATAATATACTCCTTTGTTTTATCTAGCTCATGCATGCGAAATTCTAGTAATCCTAAAGGAATATTGATTGCTGTTGGAATTTTCCTTGCTTCTACTTCATCTACTTCTCGTACATCAATTACATTCAGCTGTTTACCTTCGTTTAATTGTTGTTCTACTTCTTTAGTTGTCATTTCTTTCACTGTTGTTCCCTCTTTTCTTCTATTATGACCAAGAGCTCATGCCACCTTTAACATTAGTTGATTCATGAACATTTAAATAAACAAGTTTACATTTCCGTCCTCTGCATCCGCAAGATACGCAGCAACCCCAGCATATTCAATATCATCTAGTAATTCTGCTTGATCAAGCCCTAACAAATCCATTGTCATTGTACAAGCAACTAGTTTCACACCTTGTTCTTGTGCCATTTCAATCAGCTGTGATACTTTTAGAGCGTTATGCTTTTTCATAATATCTTTAATCATTTTAGGCCCCATTCCAGCAAAATTCATTTTGGAAAGTCCCATATTCTCTGAACCTCTTGGCATCATCTTTGCAAACATTTTCTCCATAAAACCCTTTTTTACTTCAATGGCTTCATCTTTACGTAATGCATTTAAACCCCAGAAGGTATGAAAAATCGTTACCTCATGATCGTAAGCTGCTGCGCCATTTGCAATGATATAAGCCGCCATCGCTTTATCGTAATCTCCACTAAACAAAACTATTGTCGTTCTCTTCTTCTCCGTCATTTTCTTCCCCCTGTTTCTCTAAACTCTTTATACCTAATAGGGTATATTTTTATCTGAAATTCAGCCTTAATAATTTTTGATATAGCTGGGTATTTACTTAGCAACTATTACCCCTATGGGTATTAATAGTAATAAAAATAAAAGAGACTGTCAACTCTTTTATCTTATCTGCTCTTTACAAGCAAATTAACTGCTTCTTTAACTAATGCTTCAGTGTCTTGTCCTCTTGATTCAGCATTTTGAACACATTCTACTAAATTTGAACTAACAATTACACCGATAGTACGATCAATCGCTGATCTAGTTGCTGACAGTTGAGTAATTACTTCTTTACAGTCTTTACCCTCTTCCATCATGCGAAGAATACCACGCAATTGCCCTTCGATACGTTTAACTCTATTCTTTACTTGATTATCGTAATCCATCATTTAGCCTCCTCCATGTTGTATTCATTTTATTTATTTACATAGACAATTACTCATCGTATAAGACATAACGTTTATACCATTCTTGCGTAAAAGTCTAATACCCATATTTTTTTCAAGTTGATTTTGAGCGATGACGTGTACATTTTTACCAGGTATTTCATGATGATGTCTGTTTAAATATGCTACAGGGATATTAATGGCATTTGATAAAGGCGTTTTATTGGAAATATTATAATCCCTTAAATCAACTATCACAATAGGTTGATTTTGCTTAATCTTCGAGCATGGTACGCCAACAACAGGTGCATATCTTCTATACATCATTAGTAAGATAATCGAAAATAAAGCAATGAATACATATGTCATTATATCAACTCCTAATACATTTAGGAATATGACGCTACCCTTATTTCCATAGTTAAAGGTAACAGCGTAACATCAGTTTACATTTTAAAGTCAATATTCCCTTGATTATCTTATACTATACTATTAGGGGTATAATCTGTTTTTTTGCTTATAAATCCTCTTTATCCTAATTATTGTTTCTCCATAAAAAGGTGCTTCTACTATTTTTAATAGAAGCACCCCGTTCCTCTTATTTCATAGCTTGTAACAATCGATCAAGAACGACTGCATTCTCTGCTCTTGTTACAGTTTGACTTGGACGAAAAGTTTGGTCTCCATATCCTAACATAATCCCCTTATCTACCACTGCATTGATTGCTTCTTCTGCCCAATCTGGAATGCTAGCCGCATCTTTAAAATCCTTATTCGCGAATGCTTTTACATCCAAATTCAATACCCTTGATGCTATCACTGCCATTTCAGCCCTTGTAAGTACTGTGTTCGGCTTGAAGATTAATTTTCCATTTTCCTTTGAACCATTAAAAAGACCTGCCTCAACAACAGCTGCTACACTATCATTTGCCCAAGAAGGTATGCTTTTATAATCTGCAAATCTTTTTGTATCACCTGTCGCTTTTAATGCTAATGAGTTTGCTGTAAACTTCGCAAATTGTGCTCGTGTAATCTTCTCTTCAGGACGGAATGTACCATCTGTGTAGCCATCAATTGCATTTAGTTCTACTAATCGATTTACCGATTCATTTGCCCAATGATCTTTCATATCAGAAAAATGTACTTTATCCTTTACAGATACAAAAATAGGATTCGAATAGAACCACAAATCATTATAATTTCGTTCATTTATAGCTTCAAATCGAGCTTCATTATCTTCAATATATGTTTTCGGATCAACCAAAGGCTCACCATTGCGAGTTTCTCCAGCTACATCCGTCTCTAAGTTCGTTCCTCGCAATCTAAAGTATTGATCTTTATTTACTTCATCTAATTGATGTTTGATTGTATAATAACCGTCAGCGTCTTTAGTCCAATCTTCACTCGTGAAACGGGCAATAACCTTTGTTGAATCATTCGTAGCTTTGTTGTAAGCATCCGTTCCTGGCTTTGCTAAACCTGTTACATCTCCAGCAATCAAATCAACATGGTCAACTTTAACTGCATCACCATTATTATTTTTCTCTGGGCTTTTAAATCGAATAGTAAGCTCTAAATCATCGCCTTTCGTAATTTCGAGATCTCCACCCATTTCTTCTTTTTTCTTGCCGTTACTGATTGTAAAATCAAGTTCATTAATCAAATCCCCAAAAACAGAGTAAGACTTACCTGATTTCATACCTTCAAGCACAGCTTTCATGTCGTTTCCTTCTACCCAAGTGTAGTTCTTTGAGTATTCACCAGGCCAATAGCCGCTTGAGTACTGACGTGTATAATTAATCGGAAAATGGAAATCAGAATTAGCAAAATTCCAAAATTTACGACCTTCACCTAAAAGTGCATCCCACATGCCACCTACTTTAGCTAACATATAGTCCGCGCCACCAAATGTTCGATTCTCTTCTGTTTGTTTATCTAATCCACCACGATCTGGCTCCAACTGATTCCCAACCATACCTTCAAACCCAAAGATAACATTAGGATTAATATTATTAAAATCTCGAACATCAGCAATTGTATAAACGCTTTTTCGAGAAGGATGATTTAATAATAAATAACTGTTGTCAGGATAATGAGAACTTAGTCATTTCAACGCTGTATGAGCATCTTCTTTTGTCTTATATGCTCTATTATCTTTCGCTTCCCATTCCGCTACATCATTCGCATTAAACATGCTTTCATCTCGGTCGGTAAATAAATATTCAAATTGATTAATTGCCTTTAATGTTGCTGGCACATCCTTGTCAGTCTCAGCAACGATACCTCCTGCTACATGCTCATACGTTGGTAAATCCCATTCAAATCCAGTATGAATAATTTTATTTTGATACTTACCTTCCTGTTGAAGTTGCATAATTTTCGGAACTTGATAATCTATTAATCCTTTAGAAAAAGGAATCGGACCACCCTCAATAACGTTTCCTTCATCATCTCTTTTTGATGTTCTTAAATGATCCGCAGTCGCTAGCCAATCAAGATTATATGTATTAAAAGCTTGATTTAAAACGTTTTCTAATGTACTAGTTAAACCATCTGCAACTTGTACATCATCCGATTGATATGTGTGGGTGTGGTATTCTCCAGCCATCCATTTTCCATTAGCTTGTTTGCTTCCATCATCGTTAGCAAATGCTTTTGTCATCGGCATAGTTTGTAAAAGCAAAGTCGCCGCTATTGAAAGAGTAACTAACGTTCGTTTTTGTTTCATAGAAACCATAGATGTAAACCTCCATATATACTCTTAAAATATTGTTAACTTTCGAAAGTTTGTAAGTTATTTATGCGCTATTTTAAATTATCTTAGCAATAGATAAAAGTAAATATAGATATCATTATCTAAACAATAGCATTACAATTCACTTCACTCCATTTACATTTCATCAACTAAAAAGCTATGCAAATATACTTTTTCTTATCATCAGCTTTGCGATTGTTAAGTTTATGTAAAACTAAATTTTCACCATAAAAAAATGCCCTCAAGATGAGGGCATTACTTTTATTACATATCTTCTGTAATTCCTTTAGAAGATTTTCTCGTAAACTTCTTCGTTAATTTACTTGTTACTTCATATGCAATTGGAACAACAACTAGAGTTAACAATGTTGAACTAATTAATCCACCAATTACAGTAACACCAAGACTCTTAGAAATAATTCCACTTCCTTCAAGACCTAGCGCCAATGGAATTAATGCACCGATTGTCGCGATTGCTGTCATAAGAATTGGACGTAAACGCGTTACTCCAGCCTCAAGAAGAGCCTCTCTTGTTGTGAATCCTTCTTTTTCTTTATGAATAACACGATCAATTAATACAATAGCATTCGTTACTACAATACCAATCAACATTAGTGCACCCATCATTACTGATACACTTATAGTTTCTCCAGAAATCAGCAACGCCAGCAAAGCACCAATAATTGTAAATGGCAACGAGAATAGAATAGCAAATGGTGCTAATCCTCCACCAAATGTAATAACAAGAACTAAGTACACGATGGCAATCGCTGCAAGCATCGCTAAACCTAATTGTGTAAACGATTCTTGAATGTCAGCTGTAACACCGCCCATTGAAACATCTACACTTGATGGTGTATCAATTTTATCTATTTTCTTCTGAAGCGCTTGTGAAACTGCTGCAACATCATCTGTTTTTAGTTCACCACTTACACTAACATATATCTTACCGTTATGACGATTTACAGTATCAGAAGTTTCCCCCTCTTCAACTTTTGCAACGTCTTTAATTTTGACTGTCATGCCAAGTGGAGATGTAATTGTTTTGTTTTCTAAATCTTCAAGTGTTGTATATGTTTCTTTTTCTTTTTGAACGTATACTTTTAACTCTTTTCCGTCCTTTTCAACGGTTGTTAACACTGGTTGCTCTCTTTCAGGAGCTAGAGCCATACTAATTTGACCAGCTGTTAAACCTAGCTTGCTTAACTTCTTTTGATCAGCTACAAATGTATACTCATCATATGTTTTTGAGATACTAGAATCGACTTTTTTAATATCTTTATTGTCTTTCATAACCTCTTCAATTTCTTCAACAACAGGAACAATATCTTTCATACGTTCTCCAGATAATTGTATATCAATTTTATTACTTGTGCCTGTCATGCCGAAATCTTGAGATTTCCATTCACCTTTATCTGTTCTTGCTTGAATACCTTTAATTACATCTTCTTTTTCTTTTTCAAAGTTCTTCGTGTCTTTATCATAGTTTACAAAGAACATCGCACTAGTCGAATTTCCAGGAGCCATTGGGTTAGTGCCACCAAGTGACATCTGTACCATTTCTACATCTTTACGATCTAAGAAGTACTGTTCAGCATCTGTAGAGATTTTTTCAGTCTCTTCCATTGTTACACCTGGTTCTGGTTTAAACGTAATAATCATTGACTTCTCTTCACCCATCGGCATGAAGCTTACTCCGATAAGTGGAACAAGTGCAAGACTTCCTACTAAAAGCAGAACTGCAATTCCACTAGTAATCCATTTATGATTTAACGTCCAATTTAGGATTTTTTTGTATCCACCAGCAAGTCTTCCAGGCTTATGCTCTTCATGCTTAACTTTCACACCTTTTTTAAACATCGTATGAGCTAGCATTGGAACAATTGTAATAGCTACAAACAATGATGCTAATAATGCAAAAATCATCGTTAAAGCAAATGGCATAAATAACTCACCAACCATGCCACCTACTAAACCTAAAGGTAAGAAAACAGCAATCGTTACAATTGTAGAAGACATAATCGGTATGAACATCTCTTTTGTGGCTTCACGAATTAATATAGCCCCAGTTAATTTCTCATTTTTATTAGACATTCGACGATATATGTTTTCGATTACAACGATAGAATCATCGACTACACGACCAATCGCAACAGTCATAGCTCCTAATGTCATCATATTTAATGTAATATCCATCTGTTTCAACAGTAAGACAGCAATCAATAATGATAACGGAATTGATACGACTGAAATAATTGTTGATTTAATATCTCGTAGGAATAGAAGGATGATTAGAACAGCAAAACCAGCGCCAAATAACGCTTTACTTAACATCGTCTTAACAGAGTCTTCAATTGGAAGCGCCTGGTCAAACGTTGTTACTACTTCTAAGCCCTCAATATCTTCCTCAAAATCCTTCATTTTATCTTTTACTTTATTAGCAACGTCAACTGTGTTAGCATCAACTGATTTCACAACTGAAATTCCAATTGCTTCTTTACCATTCGTTCTTGAAATAGATTCTGCTTCGCCAACTTCTTTAATATCAGCTATTTCACTTAATTTAATAGTTGGAATACCTGCATTTGCACCCTGAATATTCGCTGGTGCATTTTGATTTTGAGAAGCAGGTGCTTGCTGCTGGCTCATACCATTTGCTGCTCCTGCTGCAGAACCTTGTTGTGCACCACTAGTAGAAGAAGGAATAACAGGAATCTCCAAGTTCTTCAAATCTTCGATCGTTGTAATATTGCCATTAACTTGAATAGCTTTTTCTTTGTTTTCAAACGTATATAAGCCTAATGGAACATCAATGTTTGAACCTTTAATAATCCCTTCAACTGTATCTTTTGAAAGGCCTAATTGATTCATTTTATCTTCTTTATATACCAACTGTACTTGATCAACTTGTTGACCTGATACTTGAACAGCTGATACACCATCAAGCCCTTCAAGTGCTGGTGCGATCTTATCTTCAACCATTTCCGTTAATGAAGCAAGGGATTCATTCTCATTTGCTACACTTAAAGCTAGAATAGGAAATGCATTAATATTCATTTTATCAATTGTAGATTCTTCAACATCTTCAGGTAATGTTAAAGTTGCAATAGCTTCTTCAATATCTTTTTTGGCATCGTCCATGTTTTTATCGTATTCATACTCCACCTGAACAGAGGAAGCATTTTGATACGATGTAGTATACACCGATTTTACACTGTTTAAATTGCGGATTACTTGCTCAATTGGCTGTGAGACTTGTTCATCTACTTGTTCTGGTGTAGCACCAGGATAAATCGTTGTTACGCTTAATACTGGAACACTGATATCAGGAATACTTTCAAGTTTCATTTTTAACCCCGAATACAAACCAGCTACGATTACAATAATGGTAATAAGCCAAACAGCTAGCTTATTTTTCAAGGTAAAATTAATAATACTATTCATTTGTTCCCCCTTAATTAATTGGTGCTGTTAGTGACATTATTGTTCTTCGCCTATTAAGACCTTTAAAATAATTTATAGTACTAACTAAGCACTTGTTTAGAATTCATTGTTCATTGATATTAAAACTATAATTGACTGGTCATCCAATATCAACTGATTTTACTCAAAATAAAGTAAATTAATGTAAATTTTTCGAAATTAATTTAAAGTATGGAATTTTCACTTGGATATTAATAGTAATTTATATCTAAACGATGCTTCTAAAACTTTTCATATGTATTTCATTGCTACAACACTTTCGTATTGACCAATAAGTCATAATCATTAATAATATAACTGACCAGTCATTCATATGTCAATAATTGCACTAATATATTCTTAATAAAATCCGGAGGTGTAGTAATGAAAGAAAAGGAAAGGCTGATTATGCAATCATCTATGAAATTATTCGCCCAGAAAGGATTTTCCTCTACCTCAATCCAAGAAATAGCTAATGATGCAGGTATTTCAAAAGGGTCATTTTATCTCTATTTTAAATCTAAAGAAGCTTTACTTGTAGCCATCTTTAAATATTTCTTTCATAAATTCTGTGAAGATTTAGATCAGATTAAGAAGAAGCAATTACAGCCTAGGGAGACATTTACTGAAGAAATTGTCACTCAATTCAATACATTTATTGAACATCAAGACTTTATTATTATGCATGCTAGAGAACGTGCAATTCCGATTAATGGCGATATATCTAATGTTATCAATAGTACGAGAGAAAAGCTTTTAGAGTCTTTACGCAGCTCTTTGTTAGCTATTTACGGAGAAGATATTAAACCTTATTTATTGTCATTAACCATTCTTGTTCAAGGAATATTCGAAGCCCATTTAGAAGTACTATTACTTAGTAAACCTAAATTAGATATAGATCAATTAGCAATCTACATCTTAAATCGTACAGATGATTTAGCTCAGGGACTAATTAATTCCAATGAAGAGACTTTATTAACAGACGCTACTGTTCATTATCCACCCCAATGTTCTTCTTTAAACCCTGTAACTAAAGAAGACATTCTAAAGTCTATACAGAAAGCTAAACATACATGGAGTCATGTAGAGGATTTACTTATCACTCTTGAAGTTCTAGAAGAAGAAATAAACAAAAGCGATCCAAGGCTACCTGTTATACAAGGAATGCTAGGAATTTTAACAGAAGAAAATGATTTCAATCATCTACAATACCAAATCAAAAAACTATTTCATCTATAAACTTCTATTCATACCCTTTTAAAAATTTCTTTTGAAAGGGTTTTTGTTAGCTCAAAAATGGGAAACGTATAACAGATTTCCACAACAATATGTATCACTTAAATATTTCATCTATAAAACACCATTTTTCAATTACTTTTCAATGATGTTAAACAATTATTAAACATTATGCCATATGAAATACATATGCTATAATTGACAATTGGATACTCGTTTTGAGTATCTTTTTCTAAAAATTGACAAACAGAAAAATAATTCTTAAATATATTATCTAGGTTGGTGACTACTATGTGCGGATTTATCGGCTGCATTCACAATAAAAAAACTACTACTGATGAGAAGTTATTCAAGGAAATGAATGCTGTAATTACTCATAGAGGACCCGATGATGAAGGGTACTACTTTGATGAACATATTAATTTTGGCTTTAGAAGATTAAGTATTATTGACGTTGAAAGTGGACATCAACCACTATCATATGAAAATGAAAGATATTGGATTATCTTTAACGGTGAAGTATACAACTATATTGAATTGAGAAAAGAACTAGAAGCACAAGGTTATACATTTGCAACTGATTCTGATACGGAAGTAATCATTGCATTATACAGTGCTATTAAAGAAGAAGCAGTAAAAAAATTAAGAGGTATGTTCGGCTTCCTTATTTGGGACAAGCTTGAAAAGAAATTGTTTGGAGCTCGTGATCATTTTGGTATTAAGCCTTTCTTCTATGCAATAAAAGGTGATACTACGTACTTTGCTTCTGAGAAAAAGAGCATCTTATTAGCAATGGATGGTAAACTTGACCATGATTCACTACAAAACTACTTAAGCTTCCAATATGTACCAGAGCCTGATACGATGACTTCAAATATCCATAAACTAGAACCTGGACATTATTTTACAAAAAAACCAGGATGCAAAATGAACATACAAAGTTATTGGAAACCTAAGTTCAAGGCTACACAAACTACGGAATCTCAAATTATTACGGATATTCGTAACGTTTTAATGGATTCTGTGAATGTCCATATGCGAAGTGACGTTCCGGTTGGATCATTCCTTTCTGGTGGAATTGACTCATCCATTATTGTTTCAATTGCAAAACAGTTCAATCCTAGCCTAAAAACATTCTCTGTTGGTTTCGAACGTGATGGCTTTAGTGAAATTAATGTAGCTCAAGAAACAGCTGAAGCTCTGAATTTAGAAAACATTAGCTACGTTATTTCTCCTGAAGAATATATGAAGGAGCTTCCAAAGATTATTTGGCATATGGACGATCCATTAGCAGACCCTGCTGCTATTCCTTTATATTTTGTAGCTCGTGAAGCTAGGAAACACGTTACAGTTGTTCTATCTGGTGAAGGTGCAGATGAGTTATTCGGAGGATACAACATCTATAGAGAACCTGAATCATTAAAAATGTTCAATCACATTCCAAGACCTCTTAAGAGCGTATTAAAACAATTAAGCGCCATCCTACCAGACGGTGTAAAAGGAAAAAGCTTCATTGAACGTGGTGTTACTCCATTAGAGGAACGCTACATTGGTAACGCGAAAATGTTTGAAGAAAAAGATAAGCAACTTTTATTGAAAAATTATTCCTCTAACCTGGAATATAATAAAATTACAGAATCTATTTACAAACAATCAGCTGGCTATGATCCGGTAGCAAAAATGCAACATTTAGATATGCATACTTGGTTACGCGGTGACATCTTATTAAAAGCTGACAGAATGACTATGGCAAATTCTCTTGAATTACGCGTACCATTCTTAGATAAAGAAGTATTCAATGTAGCATCGAAAATCCCAATGGATATGAAGATTGCTAACAATACAACGAAGTATATTCTTCGAAAAGCAGCTGAAGGTATCGTTCCTGATCATGTACTAAATAGAAAGAAACTTGGCTTCCCAGTTCCAATTCGTCATTGGTTGAAAGACGAAATGAATGAGTGGGCGAAAAACATTATTCGTACAAGCGACACAGACCATATCTTTAATAAACAAGAAGTCCTTAACTTGTTAGAAGAGCATTGTGCAAACAAGAAAGACAACAGCAGAAAGATCTGGACTATTATTGTCTTTATGATTTGGCACCAAATCTACATCGAGCGTATTTATGATTTCGAATCAGAGTACAATGTAGAGCGCAAACAAGTAGTAGCATCGAAGTAAGAAAAGCGGAAGCGCACGGTTAGCTCCTTATGGACTGGAGCCTTCCGACTGAGATAAAGGAA
>NZ_JBALMO010000043.1:8307-19856 GCF_036963345.1 Bacillus sp. JJ722 | reverse complement strand
AAGTCCACTAGGAGCTGGGCGCTGTAGCTAGACACCACGCAAATTATATACTTTCTTATCTTTAATAATCAAGAGACCTATTCTTCGGAAAGGTCTCTTTTCTTTTCTGCCACATTGAAAATTTCACTTCATTGTATTTACATGATGTATACTAGAATGGAATTAATTTGATTTTTTAAACATTATTCCCTTTTAGTGATAGGAGTGCTTACATTAATGACATTACTTTCAATTAGGCAATTAGAGAAAAGGAATGGAAACAATATATTATTTCCCCCTTTTGATTTAGACATCAATAAAGGCGACATCGTAGCTATTCATTGCAATGCCGAAGTCGGATTACAACTTTTAAAAATGATGATTGGAAATTCACCTGCATCAAGTGGGGAAATTCTAATGCTCAACCTGCCATTAAGTCAAAATTATAAAAAGCTTTGTAAACATATTGGAATCGTATTATTGAACGATTCAACTTATGAACGACTAACACCAAAAGACTATCTACATTTTTTTAATGGTTTATATGATTCTTCTACAAATATCGACAACATTCTACAAAAAGTTGGTTTACATACTAAACAGAAACAACGAATTAAATATCTTACATATTCTGAGATAAAACGACTAAATATTGCGCGGGCAATAATTCATCAACCAGATCTTATTATTATAGAAGAACCTGATCAAAACGTAGATTTAGAAAGTAAAATTATCATTAAGCGATTAATCGATGAATTAGCTTCCATGAACCATGCTGTATTAATTACCACTAGCAATATGGAAAGTGCGATATCTTTAGCTTATAAAGTATATCGTTTAAATGAAAATGGATTAAAACAGCAAGAAGTAATTGATGAAGAGATAGATGATATAAATGAAATGGAACAACGGGAAGTACAATCCATCGATTTTATTAGTCACCCTATTCGCTTCGATAAAATTCCAGCTAAAGTCAATGATAAATTGATCCTCTTCGATCCGACGGAAATTGATTATATTGAAAGCTGTGATGGTACTTCTCATCTATTTATTAAGGGTGAAACTTTTCCTTGTTCATTTACGCTTAACGAACTTTATGATCGCTTACATGCATTGGGCTTCTTTCGATGCCATCGTTCATACATTGTCAATTTGCAAAAGGTGCGAGAAATCATCACTTGGACTCGTAACAGCTATAGCTTAATTCTAGATGATGCTAAGAAAAGCTCTATTCCTTTATCTAAAGGTAAAATGAGCGAATTAAAAAGCATCATTGGTATGTAATTCATACTCCTTTCATCTCATCATTCGTTCCATACATGTTCATTTTAACGCCTTTCATTCAGAATTTAAGGCGAGAACACTTAAGACTCGATAAACTTTAGTTAACAAAGCAAGGCAACTTGCAATAAACAATCGGGAAAAAGGAGAATATGGAGATGGAAAATATCATTGAAGTAAAACAACTAATGAAAACATTTCAAAATAAAACAGCTTTGAAGGATGTTACTTTTACCATTCAAAAAGGAGAAACATTTGGATTATTAGGTCCAAGTGGTTCTGGAAAAACAACTACTATAAAAATACTAACAGGACAACTGCTCCCTACACGCGGTGATGCTTTAGTCTTCAATAATGAATTACAACATTTAAATAAGCCTTCTACAATGAAACGAATTGGTATTTTAACTGATAATAGTAACTTATATGAACGTTTGACAATTTATGACAACTTATCTTTTTACTGTGACCTTTACGATGTGAATAAGAAACGTATCGATGAAGTTCTAGAAACCGTAAACTTGCAAAATGATAAGAAAACAATCGTATCTAAATTATCGAAAGGTATGAAACAACGAGTAACTCTAGCTCGTGCTATTCTTCACAAACCTGATTTATTATTCTTAGATGAACCAACATCCGCTTTAGATCCGACAAATACAAAACAAATTCACGAGGGGTTAAAACGTTTAAATGAACAGGGTACGACAATTTTCCTTACTACTCATGATATGAATGAAGCGGAATCTATTTGTGATCGAATTGCCTTTCTTCATAACGGGGAAATAGAACTACTTGATACACCACAAAATGTACGTGTAAAACACGCTAAACCAACTATTGAATTATTATTAACAGATAATCGATTAATTACAGTACCTAAAAATACAGAAGGCGTACAAGAAATTCAGCGTTATATGAATAGCGGAGAATTACTAACGATGCATTCTAACGAACCAACATTGGGAGATATATTCGTACAGTTAACAGGGAGGAACTTATCATGACATTTTCAATCAAACGTGTGCAAGCTATATTTACAAAAGATTATAAAGATTTAATGAAGAATTATTATGTACTTTTCAATCCTCTCTTTCCTGTACTTTTCGCTGCATGGATTGGTAGATCAGGTGATGCAAGTTCAATACAAATGAGTTTCTTAATTAACTTTGCTCTTGTCATGTCTGCTATCTTCATTCAAGCCGCGATGGTTGCAGAAGAAAAAGAAAAAAATACATTACGCGGATTATTATTATCACCTGCGAGTACAACAGAAATTATGCTTGGTAAAAGCTTATTAACTGCAGTTGTAACCATTATTACTGTTATTGCCTCAATTCTCTTATCAGGCTATGAAGTTAAGAATCTGTTATGGTTTTCAGTTTCAATCTTATTATGCATAATCATATATACTGCGCTTGGTACTATGCTTGGTTTACTATCAAGAAGTGTCATGGAATCATCGATCGTTGGAATGCCTTTCATGATGATATTCGGAGTTAGTTCCGTTTTTGCTCCAATGATCGATAATGGAATATTAAAGAAGGTTATTACAAACTTACCAAACAGTCACTTTGAGAAAATAATTTATTCTTTAAACACTAATACAAACTTTAGTTCCATAAGCGACCATATCTTCGCAATGCTAATTTGGGTAATCATTTCAATCATTGCAACCTTTATTATTTATAAAAAACGTCGATTTGATTAATATGAAAAACGGCAAAAGAAGCAAAAGATTATTTGTCTTTTGCTTCTTCCTATTATTAGCATCCCCATACTTCTTGATTAATTAGTGTTGGTGGGCATTCTCCCTTCAGCGCCGTTACCAAACTTTCCGCTGCCATCATGCTCATGTTCATCCTTGTTTCAAAAGTTGCCGAACCTACATGAGGAAGTGTTACAACATTTTTCATTGAAAGCAATGGATGATGAACATCTATCGGCTCCTGAACAAATACATCTAGTCCAGCCCCTGCAATTTCACCTGTTTGCAAGGCCTTCACCAACGCCTCTTCATCTACTGTCTTACCACGAGATCCGTTCACAAATATAGCCGACTTCTTCATCAACAGAAATTCTTTCTCTCCCATAAGCTTAACCGTTTGCGGGGTTAAAGGCGTCATCAATACAACAAAATCTGCTTGTTGAAGCAAGTCTTCTAAACGACAGTAAGTAGCATCATATAGTCGTTCTGCATCTTCATTACGCGATCGATTATGATATAGTACTTTCATATCAAACCCAAGATGGGCTCTTTTGGCAATCGTTGCTCCTATACCACCCATTCCGATAATTCCAATTACTTTATGATGAACATCAACGCCAAACAGTTCTTGTTCAATAGACCCTTTCCATTGACCTGTTTTCACATATTGATCAAGCTCTGGGAACCTACGAGCAGTTGCTAACAAAAGGCCAAAAATAGTATCAGCTGTTGTATCATTCAATACTTCAGGTGTATTTGTTGCAAGAATATTTCGTTTTGTTAATACGTCAATATCTAAATTATCGTAGCCAACTGAAATATTACTAACTACTTTCAAATGCGGTGCTTGGTCTAGCAATGTTTCATTTACACGTAATTCAGATCCAATCAAACCATTAGCTTCCTTTAATTCATTAAAAAAATCAGCATAATTACCGTCATTCAATCGTTCATAATATACAACATCACAGTATGCTTGCATGTAATCTAATACTGCTTGAGGGACTCTCTTGTACACAATCACTTTAGGCTTCATAATAGGCAACCCCTTCATTCATCTTGAAATTCTCCAGTCATTTTTCATAGCATAGCATTGTTTTCATGAAGCATCTATTGAAAAGCCTGGTTTATTTTTCAAAAAGAAACCTTAATATTCTTCCACAACCGATACCGATTGATTTACAATATCTGCAATGGCTACAAATATGTTGTCTGGGTTTTCAGCAAGCCTATGGCACAAATACAAATACCATTCTCTCCCATAAAGCATGTAAAGCCTTACATGATAACCAGCTGATTTCATCTTCTTCATTAGATGAGGTTGAATTCCGTATAACATTTCTAATCCCACAAGGGGTTGAAACAGATACTGACGTTTCTCTAATTCTCGAATTATTTTTTCATCATGCGTAGCTATTGAAATAGGATGATTATTCATTACCAAGTAATCTACCATTTCTACAAATTGCTCATTTAATTTTTTTGATCTTGGCATAGCTATAGTAGCACTTTCTTGATAAGCTCCTTTGACAATACGAATCTTCCCCGGCAAATGAATAAGTTCCTTCATATCATCTATGCTTCTATACAAATGAGCTTGAATAGTAATGCCTACATTAGAGTACTTTTCTGCTACTTTTTTGTATACTTCTAGAATTCGATTTGTTTTGCTAGACTCTTCCATGCTAATCATTAATGTTATGTTAGATTGTTTTGCTTTCTCTGCTAATTCTAAAAGGTGAGAATATGCTAAGTTAGAATCAATATTTAAACCAATATGTGATAAATCAAATGAAACTGTTTGATTTTGAGTAATAGCTCTTAAAGCATTGATAAGCTGAAAAATTTCGTATTTGGCATTTTCACAGGCTTCTATACTACTAGTATTCTCTCCGATAAATTCTAAAGAGATGGCGTAATCCTTCGCTAGTACCTTTTGGGCAATCGTTAATCCCTCTTGCATACTTTCTCCTGTTACATAACGCTTTGCGACTTTTCGAAGCAAAGGATAGAGCTCCTTCGATTGTTGAACATACTCTTTCATCTGCTGGTTTCTTGCGATTGATTTCAATGCCTCTACAGCTTGATTTTTAGCATCTGACATTCTATTTTCATCCCCTCTTAAACTATTTGATATCAATTTAGCATGATAAAATGGTATATATTAGTACCAATGCAATGGATTTTTGACGATACCACTTTACGAAGGAAATGATGAAATTATGCTTTGGATGACTGTTGATCGAAAACTAGAAATGCCGTTGAATCGACAAATATATTTCCATATAAGGGGAAAAATCTTAAGTGGCGAATTACAGGCTGGAGATAAGCTTCCCTCTTCACGCACACTATCTACTGAATTACAAGTCTCAAGAAATGTAGTATTAGAAGCATACGATCAATTAATTGCTGAAGGATTTCTCGAAACACAAACAGGTGCCGGGACATATGTTGCTGAAGGAGTATTTCTAGAACGAAAATCACCTTCCTATTTAACAGGAGAAGTCCATGTAGCGCCAAGTAAAAATGACATTATCAATTTCCGTTCAGGAATACCAGCATTAGAGGATTTTCCGAATAAAACTTGGGCAAAGCTATCACATGCTCTATGGCATGGTGCTTCACCAACCGCTTTTGGATATGATGTACCAGAAGGGCGCATTGAATTAAGAACTATTCTAGCTAAATATCTTCGCAAAACAAGAGGTGTTGAATGTTTGCCAGAACAAATCATCATTACTTCAGGTGCAACACAAGCAATGACACTTGTTACGAAACTACTTGTATCTGCTAATGATGAAATAATAATCGAAGACCCGATAACATACGATATTCAGGTGATACTTCAAACTTTAGGATCATCTCTTTATTCCATTCCTGTTGATGAACACGGTATGAAGACATCATTACTTCCATCTCATATAAAACCTAAATTTGTCTTTGTAACACCGTCTCATCAATTTCCATTAGGAGGAACAATGCCCATTCAAAGGCGAATTGATTTAATCAATTATGCTAGAAAAATAAATTGCTATATTGTAGAAGATGACTATGATAGTGAATTTCGATATGAAGGACCTCCAGTTAGTTCCTTACAAGGTTTAGATCCAAACTATGTCATATACATCGGTTCGTTCAGTAAAATACTATCACCTGCACTTAGAATGGGCTATATCATACAACCTTCAGAACTTATAGAAAAAGGTAGACAAGCCAAGTGGTTCACCGATTTACATACGCCATCCATCGATCAACTGACGCTAGCGAAATTTATAGAAGAACATTATTTAGAAAGACATATTTTGAAAATGAAGAAATGCTATAAACAAAGACGTGACTTCTTCATAAAATGTTTGCATGTAACATTTGGGACGAATGTTACTATTTCAGGATATTCAACTGGTTTACATCTCATTGCAGCATTTCAAAACATTAACTTTACTCCTGAAAAGATTGAAAATTTAGAAATCTTTGGTGTAAAGGTGTATCCAGTCGAAGATCATACAATTCATAAAGGTCACTACAAAAACTACCTTATTTTAGGATATGGCCATTTAACAACAGATCAGATTCAAGAAGGAGTAACTCGACTATATAAAGCTATTAACAAAGAGACCGAATAATCGATCTCTTTGTTCTTCTATTGTACCGGTTGAACTTCAATTGCCTCTAATTGGGAAGCAACAATCAAGTCAAAATGTACAACAGATTTCATTTCTTTATCCGTCCACTCATTCAATCGCCATGTTTGTTCAATAAATACTTCTGCAATGGCTACTGAACGGCTAGCTCCACTTTCAGCTTGCTTTAATGCAATAACACTTTCGAAAATATTCACCATCAACGCAGCGATTTTTTTCGAATGATACGTTTGAACATCTTCTGATGCAGTTGCTACATAAGAGGTTAATTCTTTAAGTTTGTTGATTCCTTCTACTACTGGAGTTTTTAAATCGTTTAATTGAGGAGATAATTGATGTAGTTCTTGATGCATTTCTTCAATAAACAATTGATGAGCATTGTATTTACGCATTAATCGTAAAACTTCTAATCCTAAAATATTAGCCGTTCCTTCCCATACTGTTAATACTTGCGCATCACGTAATAGCCTTGCTAATACGAAGTCTTCCATATAACCGTTACCACCATGCATTTCAATCGCTTCATGTACGAAATGAATAGCTTGTTCCGCTGTTTCTTTCTTTAGTAAAGCAATTAACAAACGATTTAACGCTTCTTCTTGTTCTGTAACTACATTTTCTTTAGACATGACTTTATTAAATAAATTCACTAAATAGAAGGTCGCACTTGTTTCCACTTCTTGCTTAGCAGCTAATTTAGTTAAAGTCGTTTGGACCATCGGATATGCTGTTAATGACTGTCCGAATGCTTCACGATAAAAGGCATAATTTCTCGCTTCTAAATAGGCTCTTCTCATAATTCCAATCGATGCGATAGCATTACATACTCTGGAAAGATTTAACCCTTCCATCATATAATAGAATCCTTTAGATGCATCACCGACTAAATAAGCTTCCGCTCCATCAAATTCTATTTCTGCAGACGGAACAGCCCGTACTCCAAGCTTATCCTTTAATCTACGCACTTGAATCCCATTTAACTTACCATCTTCCTTTCTCCAAGGTACTGCGAATAAACTCAAGCCTTTCGTTCCCTTTCGCTGGTCATCTATGCGAGCTAGAACCATGGCTACGCCACACATTCCTGAATTAGAAGCAAAGTATTTTTCACCAAATAACTGATAATGCTCTCCTACTTTAATAGCCTTCACAACATTTGCTCCAACATCAGAACCACCTTGACGTTCCGATAAGAAAGTAGCCCCTTCATAAAGTTCCACTTCACCTGTTGAAAGTACGTGCGGTAAGAATCGTTCTTTCACTTCTTCACTTGCATAGTGCTCTAATAAATAAGCTGTAGCCATCGTTAATGTAACAGGGCAATAGAAACCTGGCTCAGTTTGCGATAATAAATATCCTTGAGCAAATGAATAGTGATAATCTCCTGTTCTTCCAAGAGCCGGGATGTCCTTGAAAATGTAACCAACAATTCCTTTGTTATATGTTTCTTTAACTGTTTGTTTATACCCTTCATTCACCCAAATTTCAGATATATCTTCACCGAAACGATTGTATTTAATAAGTCGAGGCTGTCCCTCACGATCAGTATGCACGGCACGTTCATCAATATCTGTCGCACACATCGCCCCGAATTCTTCTAACTCTTTATTAGCCCAATCCAATAAATCTGTCGGTAAATATTTCTTCACGATTTCTTGTAAGTTCGGATCTTCTTTATAAAAGTTCATAATACGTTTCATTCGCTCACCCCTGTAAATTGTTTTTCTTTCAAAACATGCTTAAGTATTTTACCTGTTGCATTTCTCGGCAATTCGGATACTACCTCGAATAATTTAGGGATTTTATAAGAAGCTAGTTTATCAACAAGGAAGCTTTGACATTCTTTTTGTGGATTGTCTATAGGTTTTGTGACTACAATAAAAGCTTTAACTGTCTCTCCCCACTCTGGATGTGGTACACCAACAACCGCAACCTCCGATATATTTGAATGAGTAATAAGTACTTCCTCCACTTCTTTTGGATAAATGTTAACTCCACCAGAAATAATTAAATCTTTCTTACGATCTACAACCCATATATAACCATCTTCATCAACCTTAGCTAAATCCCCTGTTCGCAACCATCCATCTAATAAGACTTCCTTTGTTTGTTCTTCAGCTTTGTAATAACCTTTCATGATTCCTTCTGTGAACAGAACAATTTCTCCAACTTCTCCTTGTGTTACTTCCTGCCCTTCATCATTAACAATTCGCACTTCTGTGCCAAGCGCTCCTCTTTTGCCAATACTACCAGCATGCTTTTCATGCTCCTCAGCAAGTAACAACGTTCCTGTTGGCCCTGCTTCTGTTAAGCCATAGACACAAAAAAGTCGGTTTGTTTGAAATTTTTCTTGAATCAACTTTACTTCTGGTGATGAAAGTGGCGCTCCTCCATACACCCAAAATTTCATAGAGCTTAGATTATAAGATTGAATGTTTGGCATTTTAGCAGTAAATAAATAAGCTACCGGAGCTCCAAAGAAATGTGTTGTTCGCTCCTTTACTACTAGTTTCAATAATGCTTCTGGTGTAAACATAGGGGATAAAACATGTGTAGCACCGACATAAGTACCCGCTACAAGAAATAAGTGTAATGGTGCAGAATGACTTAGCGGCATCATATGAAGCAATCGGCTTTCTGGCTTCATTTCCATTTCTAAACACATCATTATTGCAGTGGTTAAAATATTACGATACGTGAACAATACGCCTTTTGCCTGTCCAGTTGTACCTGATGTATATAAAATTGTCGCTTCGTCTTCTTCATTTAAGTTGCATGGAATCTGTGAGTTCACGCCAGCATTCAATAGAGCCTCGAAGCTTTTCCATCTATCGTTCGCTTCGCCTGTTGCAATTAACAAAATGTTATGTTCAATCGTTGAAACAACTGGTATCAATAAATCGTGCACGATAAGCGCTTTTGCATCACTATGATCCAGTATATAAGTTACTTCTTGTTTTGTTAGCTTCGCATTAATAGGTACAATGATGGCTCCCAGTCGCAATACGGCGAAATAGCTGATCACAAACTCTTTTGTATTCGGCATAAATAAAACCACTTTGTCGCCCTTGCCTATACCATACTGTCGTAAAGATGAAGCAAATTTATTTACTTCTATATTTAATTCCTGATAATTTAATCTCTCCTGTTCGGTAACAACCGCATCTTGAAAAGGATATTTTCGAGCATTTCTCTCTAACAAATTCGAAATATTCACGGCTTATCTCTCCTTATTTTTTCGAGTCTATTAACAAAATCAGAACGCAGTCTTTCTAGTTCATTTTTTATTAGGACAAGATCATGAATTTTGGCATTTACCTCCTCTATTCTCATATTTCCATATTCAATTGTTCTTTCTAACTGTTTTTCTCCTGTAGGGTCTTGATCAAAGAGCTGAACCATTTCTTTAATTTCTTCCAAAGAAAAACCCAACTGCTTCCCTCGAATAATGAGCTTTAAACGTACGTATTCCTTGTTAGAATAAATTCTTCTTTTTTTCAAATCTCTTTTAGGTTTCAATAGCTGTAACTCTTCATAGTATCGAATGGTTCTTGTTGTTAAGCCAAATATTTCAGCAAGCTGTGAAATGGTGTAATTCATCTTATCACCCTAACTATTGCAATATTATGTTAATTATAATTTTATCATTTACGTTAACGTAAACTTCAACTTATTTTTCTCAATGGTTAACAATGCTTACGAGGAGAATGGAAACTAAATAAAGAATACACTTTGCACAGAACTAATGATGGAATAAGGAGACTAAAATGAATGAATTTGTAGGTAATTGCACAGCATGCAATAAAGAAATCTATTGTTTTGATGGTTTTTTTAATGGTGTTATCCACGAACAAAACGGTCAGCTATATTGCTTTGAATGTAAAATAGAAAACCAAGATAACTAAATAAGTATTTCAACAGTGACATAACATTTAATAAAGTGAAACTTTAATCGGTGGGAGGTGTTCGTCCATCTCCCACCGATTATTGGTTGAACCAATCGAGTTCTTACTGGCGCTTAATCTCCCACTTAAACGTCTTCACCTTTACTCTCGTTTTGAAGTGAGAGTCTTACAGTTTGAACGAGGTAAAACAAAAAAAGTAGTTCCTTAAACATAGAAGGAACTACTCCATTTATACAATTATAAGATGCCAAAGCTTATTCTGCATTCTTCTTTTTTAACCTTTCATATTCTGCTTCTAATTCTTTCAGCGGATATTCATACAAATGTCTTGAATCACCTTCAATTTTATACACACCATGTGAATTTAAAAAATCCATCAGTGTATTTTTCCGTTGTTCGATCATTTTTTTTAATCTCATATCATAACCTCCTTCTTCCAAAGATTGACCGTTATGTGTCTCAGCATGATATGTTAACAGTATTTAATTCAGCTCTTACTATACTGAAATTTCTTGTTAAGAGGAGAAATTCACGTACAGATATTGCGCTAACGTTTTTTCTAAAGCTTGGATACCTACATCAGTCACTGCTTCATATATATTTCCTTCTCCTATTTCAACGACCGGAACATGGCGTACGCCATATTTCACCTCTAAAATGTCTCTTAGTTCATCACGATTTATAAGGTCTATGTCTGCATATTCAATCCCTTTTTGTTCCAAATATTGTTTCACATTATCACAATAACTACAACCATTTTAAGACCAAACGACTATTGACAAATTTGCCATTAGCTTCAATCCTCCTAAATATATGTGTAAAGTATATACTTGTCATCTTTTCTAATTATGACTATTATCGCCAGTTTATACTCATAATTCATATAAGTAAAGTATGAATTAAAAATATTCTCTTCAAAATTTATGAAGTGAGTCACTCCAACTAATAATCAAATAAAGTGAAACTTTAATCGGTGGGGGTGTTCGTCCTTCCTCCACCGATTATTAGATGATCCAATCGGGTTCTTACTGGCGC
>NZ_JBALMO010000043.1:0-8251 GCF_036963345.1 Bacillus sp. JJ722 | reverse complement strand
TGGGAGTCTTAGCGCCAGTTAGAACGGGATAAAAAAGGTCGCTTCCATATACTCTGGAAACAACCTATTCATTTTCATACATGTAAAATCGTGATCGACTTTTCTAACTCTCGCTTAAAGGTAGCAACATTTCTTTCCCCAATATAACCTAGTGGATTACAAATAATTGTTCTTGTATTATTCTTCTTCAGTGGATACCGCTCATGTGTATGACCAAAAATTACATACTTAATATGAGCGTGCTGATAAATTAAATTGCCCATCCTCAATGAACCCATAAATGCATTGTATACATCCCAATTCATATATTGATTACTCGGGATTACATATTCCTTAAAGGGAACAAAATGAGTAACGAATATTACTTCCTTATCTTTATAAGTTAGTAATTGATCTTCTAATAGGCGTAACATGAGCCCATTTAACTCACAGTCTTCCATACTCCAATTCGAATACTTGCTATCTCCCCAATCTTCTTTCTCTGCTAATATCTCGTTTAACGAAGTTGATTCGGCTGCAAGTGAATAATCAAACCAGCCCATATCACCAATAATGACATATTGATCGTTGACTACATACGGCTTATTAATTAGTGTTGAACAATGTCTTGCAAACGCACGATAGCTATCCCAAGAGCTTTCATTATTCCGTATCCATATATCATGATTACCAGGGATAAACAGCGTTTTCACATTAATACTTTTTTCGATTTCATCCAGCATTTGAATGGTACTAGATACGTGATCACTTAAGTCCCCAGCAATCACAATTAAGTCTGGCTCTTTTTCTATTAAAGTTTCGACTAATATAGGTAGTAAATCCTCTCCAACGAAATTTGAATTCATATCTAAATGAATATCACTTAGTACCGCAATCTTCATGAAATGTCCTCCAAATGATTAGGTAAGGCTATCATAACAAATAAATATAACGAAACATTGTAAGTAGATCAGAAAAAAAAGAAATCCAGTTTAATGGATTTCTTTTTTTGAGTTTGTATATATAACTACATTTACCTTGTCCAAACTTAAAAGAATACAAAGTAAATCACAATTACTAATATAATTCGATATATAGCAAATGGAATCAGTTTAATCTTGTTAATTAATTTTAAGAAAAAGCGAATTGAAATTAACGCAAATATGAAGGCAGAAATAAAGCCTACTACAAAGAATGGTATAGCATCTACTGTGAAATATTCTAAGTTTTTCAGTAGTGAAAGACCACTAGCTCCTGCCATAATTGGAACAGCCATGATGAAAGTAAAATCAGCTGCTGCTCGGTGACTCATCCCTAGCAATACACCACCGGAAATCGTCGCCCCAGAACGTGAGAAACCAGGCCATAATGAAAAACATTGGATTAATCCAACAGATAAAGCTTGTTTATACGTAATTTGGTCAACTGATTCAGTAGTTGGCTTTTTCTTCGAACTAACTAAGTCAGCCACAATCATAAGAATTGCACCAACTAATAGACCAATTAGTACTGTCTTAGTTGAAAACAAATGTTCATCAATATAATCATCGAATAATAATCCAAGTACCCCAGCAGGAATTAATCCTACGATTACTTGTGATATTTTCAATCTATTTGTGTTGTCTTTACTAACAGCTTTCTTATTCTTACCAAAACGATCTAGACCTAACAAATCAATAAAGCGACTTCTAAATATAACTACAACCGCTAAGATTGAACCTAATTGAATGACAATTTTAAATGTATTAGCTACATACTTCCCCAAAAATTCTTCAGATTTTAACAACATATCATCAACAATAATCATATGTCCAGTAGATGAAACAGGAGCAAACTCCGTTAGTCCTTCTACCATCCCAAGAATGATTGCTTTAATAAGCATTATAATATCCATGTAAAAACTCCTTCGAAAACCCTTTTCAATTTAATTTTTAAAAGCGCTACTGCTTATACTAGCACAAAATCCCAAAAAAAATCATCTTCGAATCAATATTCGAGGACGATTTAACAAACATTTAATATTAAATCCTTAAATTCTAACTTAATTATTTATATATTTTTCAAAAACTGCGCCAAAATCTTTTACGTGATATTGCTCACGTGCCTCAGTTAACCATTTAAAACTAAATTCCGTTAAATCTGTTAACGTACTTGCTAGCTTTTGATCATCAGTTCGAGAGTGCTGTAAAATGCTGACTGCTTTATCTAAACTATTTGTTGCTGTATCTAGTAAGACTTCATTCTCGTGGGTAATTTCTTCAATTTGTAATAAAGATTTATAAAGATCTTTTAGCTGTTCTAATTGATCTTTACGCACATCTATATCAAAGTTTACATCCCCAATTGAGAACTTGATTTCCACATCCATATCAATCTTACCTGCTGTTTCTAATAATACATTTGAGATTTTATGAAGGGAGTAAGGATAGCGTTTCAATGTACTTTTTGAGGAAACGGCACTCGCTCCATCCACATGAATAAGCGCTAGATTTGTAAAACAGTATTCATCAGCTTTCGTCTTAATTAAGAAATATATTTTCTCATTATCTTCATGCATTACATAATCATCAGCATCCGCTTTATCATAATCTGCTGGTGAGATAATCTTACCTATATCTGATAAGCCTAGAGCATCGGAGGCAAATTTTTTGAACATGTAACCACCCTTTCGCAAGTTAATTTAAACAAAAGAAATAACACCTAGGTTATATTGTATCAGTAATCTTTAAACGTTCAATAAGTAAAAATAAGTAAAAAGTGCACAATATTGCGTGCACTTTCTATTTGTTCATTTTAGTATGGGAGAAAGAAAGTATATTATGATTGACTAAGTTCCTTCGCTAGCATCTGTTTTCCCCTCTTCCAGTGTTACCACTAGAATACAAACGGCAGATGATTATCACTACTACGAACTCGCCGCCATCCAAGTTAGAATCAATCAGTGCTAACACACCTCCTCTAACCGGACTTCAAACGTTCCATTGCTTCGATCCCTCTTTTTGGTCACCTTAGGTCTCCACTATTCAGGTATGAGAAAGACTAGTTTAATAGTCAATTCTACTAATCTCCAATACATTATCTCAAATGTATGAATGAATGCTAAACCCTTAGCTATTCCTAGCATTCACTAACTCACCCTGCCTATCGCATGGATTCGTCTCCTAACCATAGCCACCTTTTAAAGAACCCCGCGAATCTTCCGTTGAAAAGTTAGATAACGATCAACTACTTCTACGTCTTCACCTGACTTCATCCCTTTTGTTTGTTAGCACATCACTGGATGCAGGAGGATTAGGTACATATCTCGCCTGACTATTAGATATGGATTGGGCTTTCACCAATCAATTCGAAACAATAGTTAAAGGTGTTTGTAATTAACTCCTTCACTTATTTCGCTAGAATACTAGCTTATAAAGTAACGTTTCGTTTATTTTTATTTAAGAGTTTTGTTTGCTTTGAATAAGAAGATTGCATAGTCTCCACGATTTGCTGGTTGGTTTGTACCAAACTTTGTAGGAGATACACCACTCGTAATATCATTACTTACAAGAGCCGATACAGCTGTTTGGTAATGAGATGCTACGTCAGTGAATTTAACAGCTGCATTTCCCTGTAATTTAAATCCACGTTGAATCCATACCGCTAATTCGCCGCGAGTGATTAAATCATTCGCACCAAATTTAGTAGTTGTTTTACCTGAAGTAATACCCGCTTTTTTTAAAGCGTTAACATAAGGTGCCGTACGTGAAGGTACGTCAGTAAATGCAGATTTTGTATCTTTTTTATCTACTTCTAGGCCTAAAACTTGCGCTATTAGAACAGCTGCATCTTGACGAATAATGTTTTCACTAACACCAAATTTTGAATCAGATAAACCTTGAGCTCCTTTTGAAACAACGAAGTCTACTGCCTCTTTATATTGAGGTGCAACATCTGTAAAAGATGCTGCCGATGCTATTGGTGCAACCGCTAATGCTACGGCTGTTGCTGTTACAGCTGTTGCTGTGAATTTACGAGATGATTTTAATTGATAAGACATTAAGTGTAGCCTCCTGATTAATTGAAATTTCTAGATAATGAGCTTACTTCCTACATTCGATCCAAATTCACATTTGTAATTATTGTGCCTTCTTAGCAACGTCAACAATACGTCCTTCAATTTGAGGTTTAACTACATCTTGTTGTGATAAGTATGTGCTAAACGTTTCCCAATCTGCTTGACCGTAATCTGTAACGCGGTTGCTTTCATATGCCTTATTAAATACGTCAAAACCGTCTCCACCTTTAGCAGTGAAAGCGTTTGTAGCTACAACATACGTTTTTGCTGGATCTAAGTTTACAAAAGTACCTTTTTCATTTACTTGTGCAGTTACAACACGACTGCCAGCAGCTTTAGAGCTATCATAAGTGAATTTCATTCCTGAAACATGTAGGAATCCACCACTCTCTTTTGGAGCTTGGCTTACACTGTGTTCTAATGCTTCTAAAATTTCAGCACCAGTAAGGTTCATAGTTGCCAATGTATTACCGAATGGCATTACAGTTAATACATCACCTAAAGTGATTGGACCTGCATCGATCCCCGCACGAATTCCTCCCCCATTTTGCACCGCAATAACAGTGTTAGGATTCATTTTTTGAGCAGATGCAAGCATACTGTCAGTAATAAGGTTGCCAAGTTCCGTTTCATTTGCACGGACACTGATTCCTTCTGTATTACCATCGTCACTTACACGAGGGTTTGTTAGCGCTTTCTCAGTAGTTGCCCCAGTAGGTTTGTTTTTCGTATCTTCTACTTTTTGAGTGTATGGTTTTAATATTTCAGCAGCTTCTTTATCTTCCGCTTTGTCAGCTAATTTAATTAATTCACCAGCTTGTCCAACTACAACACCATTTTCGTCGAACTCAACATCAATTGTTCCAAGGAAATCGCTATATTGATATGCTTGAACGATAACTGTTGGATCTTTCGCAACACCGTTTTGATCCTTATTGACTACAACAGGCTCACTTAGCTTCGTATGGCTATGTCCGCCAACAATTACATCAATACCTTCAACATTCGCAGCTAAAAGTAAATCATTATCGTATTCAGCATTATCGTCATAACCTATGTGGCTTACTGCAACGATTTTATCAATGCCTTGTTTCTCTAATGCAGCAACTGTTTGTTCAGCTGATTTAATATAATTATTGAATTCTGCTGATCCTGGACTTGCAATATCCACAGTTTCTTCAGTTGTTAAACCGAAGAAACCAACCTTTTCTCCATCCACTTCTTTAATGATTGCATTGTAGATATGGCCATCTTTAGGATCTTGTGCAATGGTTGCTGTTTGTAAGCCGTTCATTACTTTATCTTTACTAAAGTCAACATTCGCACTTACGAAAGGAAATTTAGCAGCTTTTACAAAGTTTGCTAAAGAAGTATTTCCTTCTGCTTCTCCACCAAGATCAAATTCGTGATTACCAAAAGTCATCATATCGTATTTCATTAAATTCATAAGTTCAATATCAGCTAGACCTTTGAATTCATTAAAGTAAAGTGTACCCGAGAATACATCACCAGCATCCACAAGAACAGCGTTTGGTTTGCTTGCGCGAACTTCTTTAACAGCTGTTACTCGTTTTGGAGCATTTTGAACATTCGCATGTGTATCATTCGTATGCATAATCGTTAATTCAAAATTTTCACTGCTATTTCTAGCTCACACTAGACCTACACCGCACGGGCGCCTTTCAGCGCATACGGCGTGCCATCAATCATAGTAACCATCTATTTCTTTCTCCAATACTACTATAATATGAATTTGTAAATATTAATTGAAAATATAATATTTTTATTATTTAGAAAAATATAATACCATAAAATAAGCCTATATATCATTTCTTATTTATTTTATACAATAACTCCGTTCGACTACTTACTCCAAACCTTCGATATAAGTTCTGTAGATGTTTCTTGATAGTATTCGTACTAACATATAAAAGATTAGCTATTTCTATATTTTTCTTACCTCTTTCTAAGTAATTTATTATTTCTTTTTCTCGATCTGTAAGAATGGACTCATTTCTGTTTCTTAGAGAATGTCTCATAAGCTGTACATGTAAACCACTTTCAATTTGTTTCACTAAATAATTTACTTTCATACAATCTAAAGGTGTAAATTTTTCTTCACCTTTACTTTTTATTAATCCTATTACTCCAACAAGTTCTCCATTAAATTCGAAGTAAATTGCCATTTCATCTAAATATAAATTCTTTTTCATAAAAGCGTTATAATATTCCGTTTGGATATAATTATTTGGTGAAATCACATCGTCCAATTTTTGTACTCTTTTTTTCTTCTCCAAATTTTGTGGATGAAGAAAATCTAATTTATGAAAGTAATGTTTATACTCATTAAAAGGTTGCAAATCTATATTTAACATGATTGGATCTACTAGTTTGTTATGATTATCCATAATCCAAAATAATGAAGTACTATATTTAAATGCATTGTAAAGTATTTGTAGCACATCCATGCGATAGCGATCTAAATTAGTATTTATCTGTTTAACTGCCAATTCCTCTACAGCATAAAGTACATTATCATATTCTTCTGTAGTTAATCGCATTATCGATATCTCCTTTACGATTCATTTTTACCTTCGTTACAAATAATTCTGAATAATAAGAAATTATCCTTTTGGGTAATTGTAAAAATTAATATAATCATTAAAATTGAGTTAAAAGAAGGAGGTTGAGTGAATGAATGTTTCAGAGTTTTCTAGTTATGATGGATTAGGTCTTGCAGAACTTATTAAAAACAAACAAGTTAATCCTGAAGAACTTGTTCACTATTCTATTAAGGCCATTAAAGAACTAAATCCAGATATAAATGCTGTTGTTACTGTTCTTGAGGAAGAGGCTATAAATGAAATCAAAAGAGGATTACCTAACGGACCTTTTACAGGAGTTCCCTTCTTAATTAAAGAATTGGTTCTCCATGCAAAAAATATCCCGACAAGCATGGGAAGTAGAATAGCAGAAGGTATTACTTTTCCAATAGATAGTGAATTAATGAAAAGGTTTAGAAATGCAGGGTTTGTTACTGTTGGTACAACAACAACACCTGAGTTTGGATTTAATGCGTCTACAGAATCAATTCTATATGGTCCAACACGAAGTCCCTGGAATGTAAATCATAGTCCTGGTGGATCAAGTGGGGGATCAGCAGCAGCTATTGCTTCAGGAATCGTACCCGTAGCCCATGCAAATGATGGTGGCGGATCTATTCGAATTCCAGCATCCTGTAGTGGATTAGTAGGATTGAAACCAACTAGAGGAAGAATACCTGCTGGCCCATATAATAGTGAGCCTCTCAATGGTATCGCTATTGAGTTTGCATTGACAAAAACAATTAGAGACACAGCTCATCTTCTTGATGCGGTTAGTGGTCCTGACATTGGCTGTTATAGCTGGCCCGAATCACCTTCTGAAGCCTATAAAACACTAATTAATAAACCTGTAAGACCATTAAAAATTGCATGGACTGCAAAACCTGTCTCCGGTGCCCCTGTAGATGAAGAATGTGTGAAAGCTTTAAATGAAACAGTACAATTATGCACGGATTTAGGTCATATCTTAGTAGAGGATTCACCACAATACGAAGTCGAACCATTTAGTTTAGCTACTTTACGTATTTGGACTGCAAATATTTACAAAATGATTGAAAACGCGGCTCAGCTCACTGGTAAAACACCATCAGAAAAAAATATTGAAGCAACTACATGGCAATGTTATTTATATGGTAGGGAAATGAAAGCATCTCAACTCCTAGAAGCAATAGAGACAAATGCTACTATATCTAGAACCGTAGGGCATTTCTTTACTGATTATGATGTACTTTTATCACCTACTTTAGCTACCTTACCAGCTGAAATTGGCTATTTAAATGCTAATAATTCTTCTATTAATGCTCAACAATGGACAGACCAGATATTTACCTATGCTCCATTTACAAACTTATTTAATGCAACTGGTCAACCGTCTATCTCTCTTCCATTGAAAACAAGTGTAAGTGGATTACCAATTGGTATGCAGTTTACAGGAAAGTTTGCCGATGAAGCTACATTACTTCAATTAGCTTGCCAACTTGAAAAAGCCCACCCATGGAAAAATCGAAAACCGTTAATCCATAGCACTAGAATAGCTTCCTTAAATAATTAGTAAATGCATAAATTTTTAAGAATGGGCTGTTCGAAAAGTGATTTCAATCACTTTTCGAAC